>JAGLSF010000013.1 GCA_023136305.1 Spirochaetota bacterium | reverse complement strand
TTGGTTGCCTGACGCTGTGAGTCGTTGAAGTATGCAGGCACGGTAATAACCGCTTCGGCAACCTTTTCACCCAGATAATCCTCAGCTGTCTTCCTCATCTTTTGAAGTACACGTGCTGAAATTTCAGGAGGACTGAATTCACCGGCGCTCACCTTGACACGTGCATCACCATTGCGGCCCTGTATCACATCATAGGGAACCATGCTCTTCTCCTGGCTGATCTCCGAGAAGCGCCTTCCCATAAAACGCTTGATTGAGTATATGGTATTGTCAGCGTTGGTGATGATCTGGTTTTTCGCGGGCTGGCCCACGAGTGTCTCATCCTTTTTCGTAAATGCAACAACTGAAGGGGTCGTTCTCTGTCCCTCAGCATTCGTAATGACTTTGGCTTCATTCCCCTCCATGACAGCCACACATGAATTGGTTGTACCAAGATCAATACCAATGATCTTTCCCATCTTATACTCCTTCCTCTGAGGATTTTCTTCCCTCATTCATCGTTCACGTTACCTTCATCACTCACAGGAGACACGGCCTTGGCGACCTTCACCTTGGATGGCCGTATCACTCGGTCATGCATGATGTAGCCCTTCTGAAAATCCTCGATAACTGTATCTTCCTCGTGTTTTTCCGATTCCTCCATCATAATCGCATCATGAACGTTGGGATCAAACTCCTTCCCCAAAGCATCTATGACTTTTACATCGTACTTGCTTTCCAGTGTGTTTCTGATCTGTTTTTCAACGAGTAATATACCATCGCGTAGTGCATCGAAATCCATTGATGATTCTGTTGATTCGATGGCGCGCTCGAAATCATCCATCATGCTCAGCACATCGAGCACAATCTCTGCATTGGCATATTTTTTAAAATCCTGCGCTTCCTTCTGCGCCCGTTTCTTATAATTTTCAAAATCTGCCTGTTTTCGCTTGAGAAGATCTTCATATTCGGCCACAAGTGCGCTCTTCTCCTCAAGCATTTCCTGCTGTTCCTGCAGTTGCTGTTTTACCGGGGTGAGTTCTTCGAGCTCTTCAGTGGGGAGGTCCCTGATAAGTTGTTCCCTGATGTCTGTTTCACCCGGGATTTCGCCGCTCTCCTTTTTCTCCCCGGACGCTTCCTCCGCTCTATTGATCTCTATTCCGTTTAAACTGATATCTTCCTTCAGCTCAGCGCTTTCCCCTGACTCTTTCTTATTCTTACCGCTCATATTTTCCTTTTTCTTTTTTTCGTCTCTCTTCAGGGCTTACCCTCTTTGTTTCAAAAAGAAGATACTGCAAAAGAAAAGGAACGTCAACTAAAAGTCAAGAATGCCTGTTTTTGGCATCATCCGTAACTCAGACAATATCAGTAATAATAGCATTTGACCTGAGAAATCCGCGCGCTGTAAGCGGCAGAAGGGAATATGCACATAGTGCGATTTGGCCCTGTCTCCTGTTGGCCTCTCATGATCTTCGCGCTATTTCCTTTAAACTGGACTGTCCTTCTAGTATACTGAATTTATGGCAGAGGACGATAAAGGGAAAGCACTAATAACAAAAAATAAGAAGGCCCTTCATGACTACATCATACTGCAGCGTATCGAGGCCGGTATCTCATTGCTGGGCACCGAAGTAAAATCGGTCAAGAGCGGGAATATCAACCTTAAGGACGGCTACTGTTTCATCAGAGATGGGGAAGTGTTTCTTCGCAATGTCCACATCGGCACCTATCGCTATGCGAACCGCCTGAACCACGAACCCATGCGGGAACGGAAGCTTCTCCTGCACCGGGATGAAATACGGAAACTGCATGCCAGGATCAAGGAACGGGGCTTTACGCTCGTCCCCCTGCTGGTGTATCAGAAGAGGGGAAAGATCAAGTTTGAGATCGGTCTGGTACGGGGGAAGAAACTCTACGATAAGAAGGAAGATATAAAGAAACGCGACGTGTCTCGTGATTTAAAGGAGCGATACGGTACGTCTCATCTCTCCGGCCATCTCAAGTGATTACTCCTCTGTCATTTCACGCAAGGCCTGCCGTATCTCCGCCAGCCTCTCTTCGCCGATCGTCACATCCTCACTCTCGAGTGCTTTGTTCAGTTCTGCAATCAATGCGTTGATCCTGTCCATCGAATTCCGCATGCTTTCGATGTCTCCGATGTCCTTCAAGAGCTGTTCTATCTCTTCACGGTTGGCCGCTGCCAGGGGGCCGGTTTTCTGCGGATGGAGCGCCGTTTTCTCTTCGAATATCTCTTCATGGCCCCCCAGTACATATTCCCCTTCTCCGCAAAGCCCCAGTATGGTACTGAACTCTGCCGGGTCACCCGGCTCGAGCATTTCAGGACCGAAGTAGAGCGCGACTGCACTGTCATTTCTCGAATAGGGAAGATTGTGGAAACGGCGGTTCTTCATAACCCCGTACAGTACCGGTTGTTCAAGAAGTGATCTGTAATTCGCAAAGACTACTTTTCGGGGAAGGGTCACAAGGCGGCCATCAAGCACCCCCCGGAGGCAGGGTCCCTCCCCGTTCTCCTCTCTCGATTCCCATGCAGGGGAAATAAAAAAACCGTCAAACTCGGTTTCATATTCCAGTTGGGTCCCGTCAGCAAGCGAGAAATGAAAGCGGCTTTTTTCTCCCAGATATGTATCGAAGAGAACCCGAATACCGACCTCCACATTGCTCGCCGTACGGTTTTCTATCTCATAACGCAGGATAATCCCGTCCTCGAACCCCGTTCCCTCCCGTTGAACGAACTGCACAACCTGTGTTACCCTGATGAGGTCGTTTCCCCATACAGCCTCTACATAGTTACCGATTATAACGGGCCTTTTGCTGAAGGTCCCCTTTTCGCCGCCAAAGATGAGAAGATCATCATCCAGATAGATCAGTGTATAGCTTGCGGGAGGCTGGTCGAAGAAGAGCAGGTGGCGGCGTTCATCACCTTCAACATGCTCCAGACCGCCCTGCGTTGCCATGAAAAGCCTGCCCGTATCGTCATCGACGGTAACGAGCAAAATCTGGTTGCTTAGTGTTGCTGGGTAGAGAAGAAACAAAGGAGTGCCAAGAAGCAGTACCGTCAGGAGAAGTACTCTACTCATTCTCTATACGCTCAAGTTCTGTACTGATTTGCTGTATTCGTTCGAACTGCTGATCGAGCTGAAGCTCTTTCTGCGTGAGTGTTTCCTCTTTAATTTTAAGGATATTCTCCCACGCGACGAGAGCCTTCTTCCTCTCCTCGATCCGGGCTTCCACTTCACTTTCAGCCAATTCCCCCATCTCCCGCAGGGTGTCGATCTCCGCCCGGAGCTGTTCCAGCTGATCGTTCAGTCTCTCGACTTCCGATTGATACTGCTCCTCCTTTGCCTGCCATTGTACAATCTCCTCAGGAGTAGCACCTTCCGGAAGTGGTTGCTCTACGGGGAAGGACTGCTCCCGCGCGGCAAGCTCGTCCTCGATTTCCATGAGCCTGAGCTTAAAACGTGCAGCGTCGGCCTTATTGCCTGTTGGATAGATGTGCAGGACGTCCTCGAATGCTACCCTTGCCCTTTCCCGTTCACCGAGGCCCAGCAGGGATTCGCCTTTCCAGTACAGGCTGTTGTCCGCATAGTCCAGCGTCGGGTAACTGGCGCTGTATGCGTCAAACACACTGATCGCAGCCTCATAGTTACCGCGGAGGTATTGGGTTCTTCCGTACTGATAGAGGGATCGATCGTAATAACTGCTTCCAGGCATGGATTCGACGACATGCCCGAACTGCTCCTGAGCCATTCCATATTGTTTCATGGCAAGATAGCCATGTCCGCGATAAAAATAACAGGCATCCCCGTACTTCTTCGTCCTCATATCTGTAAGCAGACGGTCAAATTCGGCTATTGAATCTGTATACTGTCCCTTTCGGTACAGCTCCACGGCAAGATTGAACTGCGCATCCTCAACCGATCTATTGAGGGGAAATATGATGATGGGCATAGCAACCATCATACCGAGTATAAGAAAAAATACAAGTATTCTCTTTTTCATCGTTTCCCCCGCCAACCTCCGTGAACAAAACACCTATTTTTATAGTCGACAGCTCCCTTGAGCGCATTACTTTTTTTTCAGGTTGGCAACATTGAGGGGTTCTGATCGATTCCACCATCCCAGTTACCGCTGTTGCGTACCCTGCACATCGAAAAAGACTGGCAATAAAATAAACGGGATATGCATATAAATTCACTCTGTATTGTTTTATAAGCAGCACTTGGCACAGCGCGGGGCATTTCTTTCATCTCGACATTTTTCTTCATTTGTGTTAATATTTTATTGAGATGGATGCCGTATCCGACCCTCCTTTCCCTCAGTAAGTGATAGAACAAAAGGGATGCATACTCGATGGAAAATGACGGGCAGCTCACATTTGAGGATGACCCCCTTTACATTAAACAGAACAGGGCACATAAACTGCTCGAGGAGGGGAGTTTTTCCGATGCAATCGCGCTCTTTGAAAACATAATAGGCGGGAACGCCGGCTACCCCGGTGTTCCCGATGGTATACGGGCCGCCCGTTTCTGGATCGGCAGGGCAAACAAGCTGAAAAAATACAGCAGCCCCTACGGCAAGGCGCGGCTTCTGCTCAAAGAGTGGCGTGACTTTGAAAAATTCATGACCAAGAACAGTTTGAAGCATGGACGATCAACCGCGGCCATACAGAAATACATATTCAGTGATATAATAGAGTCATTTACACAGGCCTACAATGAGGGTGTCGCACCTGATACGGGAATTCTCATTCAGATAGGTGACTGTTTCAAGAAACTCGGCAACTTTGAGAGAGCGATTGATATGTTTGAGTACGCTCGAAGCTTTGATAAAGAGGATCCCTCACTTCTCTCGAAGCTTGGTGACTGCTATTTCAGCATCGATGAAACGTCCAAAGCCAAGGTACTCTTCCGCGAGGCCTTCTTCATTGACCCGGGGCTGATCGAACTGGATAGCATTGAATCGCCTTTCATACATATGGTCTATGCGAAAACGGTGCAGCAGATCAGGAACCCTGATACATCCATATACTGGATTCCCGTCATCGCTGAGGTGAGCAGGGCATTCAACGTCAAGAGAGAGCCAAAGAAGGGGGAGATCGAAAAGCTTCGGGAAGAGATCAGGAAACTGGAAGCAGAGTATTCGACCAACAAGAAGATGAGAGACTATATCAAACCGAAACTCATCAACCACTACTTCTGGCTCATCGATTCTCTCAAGATCGTCGGCGGAAGCAAGAAGGAAATCGAGGAATCCCTTGGGCGAATCAACGAAATCGACTCTGAAATCTTCTCCCAGTACATGAAGTAAGGTTGCGGGCATACTGAGCTCGATATTGATTACCGGAAATTGTTTTATTACCTTAACTAAGTAGGCATACATAAAATCTGGAGAGTAACATGGCAGTTAACGTTGTACAGAAATTATCTGAATTACTGAACGAGGAAAAGTGGACCAGGGCAACACTCAACAATTACATAATAAAGAATTTCACCGATCTCGATCAACTCATCGTTGAGTCCTCAAAGGATGGGAAACTGGCCGATATCCGCGGTCTTGTCACGGAGCATCTGAACCACACGCCAAACAGCATCATAGCGCTGTATGTCGTCGGAAAGCTCAACTTTGAGGAGGAGGCACTTGACGAGGGCCATGTTGAGAAACTGATTAACCTCTTCAGAGACAACAGACGGGTCAACATCGTGGAATTCCTCGCCAGTGAAACATTGAAGTACGGGGAGAACAGGCATGCCCTGGAAGCACTCTCCCGGTGTTATTCAAATGACAACCGCGAGGATGAACTGGTTGGCGTCTTGGAGCGGCTTGTCAAGATCAACTACGACGAGGCCGAGTTGACGAGAAAACTCGCCTCTATCAAGGAAAAGAGGAATCAGACCGAGGAAGCAGTTGACTACTATAAAAAGGCCCTTCTCAGATACCTCAAGAAGGGGATGTATAATCCTGTCGAGGAGTTGTGGTTGAAACTCATCGAGCTCGTACCGGAGGACCTCAACTTCTTCCTGAACACCGAGAAACGAATAGCCGATGCCGCAGGTGTCGAAAAATCAGGGTTCCTTCTCTCCTTCATCGTCCCCTATTACAAGGACAAGGGCGAGTATGACATAGCAATTGATCTTTTAAAGAAAATACTGCAATACAATCCTCGCGACCGCGAGGCGCATGAGGAAATTGTGAGCTGCTACACGAGCAAGTATCAGGAACATTCCTATCTCGAGGATTATATTGAGAAATCGGGTCTGCGTGATGCCGGCCGGGATGTACAGCAGGCGATCGCTGTATTTGAAAAACATATCATCTTTGATGTTGGAAGCTACGTCTATCACAGAACATGGGGAATCGGGAAGTGTGTTGATATAAAGGACGATACGCTGATAATCGATTTCAAAGACAAACCGAAACACAGGATGACGCTGCAGATGGCCCTCACCTGTCTCCAGATCCTTTTCGAAGATCACATCTGGCTCATGAAGAGCAAGGATTTGACACGCTTGAGGGAAACAATTCTGAACGACGTGGAGGAGGGTCTGAAAATCGTCATCCGCAGCAAGAACAACTCGGCCACGGTCAGGGACTTCAAGGATGAACTGCTCAGGGGCATACTCACGCAGAAGGAATGGACGAGATGGTGGAACAAGGCAAAAACCATACTGAAGAAAAATCCCTATTTCGGGATCTCTCCCGAAGAAAATGACGCCTATTTCATCAGGAAAAACCCCATCACCTACAACGAGGACATATCTAACAAATTCAAGAACGAGAAAAACTTCGACCGGCGGTTCAATCTTTTCAACGAGTTTATAACGCACGGGGACATCGATTCCGAGTATTTCGAGGATATGCTCAGCTACTTTACCGGCTTCATAGCCTCGCCGAACAATATAAATGAGAACAGCCTGAAGAGCTTTCTCCTTCTTAAGAATCTGAAAAAGACATACTCCTATCTCCCCTTTGAATTTGCCTATGATTTCAATGAAATCTTGGGCAATCTAAAGGATGTGCATCTCTATCTTTCCATGATTCCGGAAAACGATCTGAAAAAGAGCTTCCTCCTGGATATAAAACGCCACGCTGAGAACTGGCCGGAATTATTCGTGAAGAGTTTCTACAGCTATCCCATGAAATTCATCATTGACGAACTCATCAGCTCCGGAAACATTAATCTCGTCAATGAGCTCGTTGCCAATGTCACGTCACACTACAGGGAGTACTATGACCTGTTCATCTGGATCAGTAAGAATCTTGTGATCAGGGGTGCGGAAACGGGTATCAAGGTTAATTTCGACCAGACAATCATGGGACTCTCCCATCTGCTTGAGATCGCAAACAGGGAGCTTATCAACGAAAGAAACGTCGTGCAGAACCGAAAGTTGTTCAATACCATCGTTGATCTTCTCTTCAGGGACAATCCCCTCATCGATTACATCAAGAGGACGGACGAAACAAAGATACGACGGCTCATGCCGTCCATTCTCAACATCGATGAGCTCAAGGATGAGTACATCATCAAAATGCGCTTCGCCATCAAGTCAGCATTCCCGGACATCGTATTCGAGGACGAGATTGAGAGTGTGGACAATTCCCAGCAGCTTCTCGTTACCCAGCGCTCTTACGAGATGAAACAGAACGAGCTCAAGTATCTCATGGAAGTGGAGATTCCCACCAACAGTAAGGAGATCGGTATCGCAATGGACAAGGGTGATCTCCGTGAGAACGCTGAGTATAAGTACGCCCTGGAAAAGCAGGAATTCCTAAAACAGCAGATCAAGAACCTGTCCGAATCCCTGCACAGGGCCCAGATACTCAAGTCTGAAGATATCAAATCAAATGTGGTTTCCGTGGGCACCATGATCACGCTCAACAGCCTGGCAGAGGACAGGATGGAAAAGTTCACCATACTCGGGCCGTGGGAGTCAGAGCCGTCAAAGAATGTCATCTCCTACACCTCGCCCATGGGCGAGAACCTGCTCAACAAATCGGTTGGGGATGTGGTCGAACTCGGGGCTAAGAGCAACAGAAAGCGGTACAAGGTATTGAAGATCGAAAAAATGCCCCTTTAGGGCTGGACCACCATCCCGGTCGTTTCATCCACATCCGCGCAGAGAATTCTTACCGGCAGCAGTGCACGCGTAAGGTCAACGTCGGCTTCACGCACCATAACCCGTATGTAATTGTCTGTGATGCCGCAAAATCCGCGGGACTGCCTTTCAAAAACAGCATCCCGTACCGTTCCCTCGAACTGTTTTCTGAAACGGTGATTCAGCTGCATGCCAAGATCAATGAGCTCCCTGCTCCTCTCCGTCTTCTGAATGTGGGGCAGCTCGTCCCTGAGCAGCGCCGCAGCGGTACCGTCACGGGGGGAGAACCTGAAGACGTGTAAAGAGGCAAACTGTGCGCTCTCGACCACCCTGAGGGTCTGGGAGAAATCCTCTTCATTTTCACCGGGAAAACCGACGATGAGGTCCGTAGCAAAGTGGCTGTGTGGCTTCACCCGCCGAATCCTCTCAATAATCGACAGATACTCGGCAATCCCGCAGGGCCTGTTCATCCGCTTCAGTATCCGGTCTGAACCGCTCTGAAGAGGCACGTGGAAGTGGGGCATGATACGGCAATGTGCAATCACCTTGAGAAACGATTCGTTGAAGCTTACGGGTTCGATGGATGAGAGCCTGACCCTGAGCGTATCCGGTGTCTCCTGTAGAATCAGGGTAAGAAGGTCAGCCAGTCCCCTGCCGTGCCAATCGTAGCTTCCGATGTTGACGCCGGTCAGCACAACTTCACGGTAGCCCCGTTCGTGCACCGTGTTCAATGCACGAATAATGCCCTCCGGTTCACTGCTTGTTGACCTCCCACGGGCCAGGGGCACCTTGCAGTATGCACAGTGCATATCGCATCCATCCTGCACTTTCATGAATACCCGTGAGCGGTGTGGTGTGTCCGGTACCGGATAGTCGAATGGGCTCTTCGACTTTTCATGCATATCGGTACTATCCCTGAAATGTGATGCAACGATGCCGGGAATAGAGGCCTTTTCCCGGGTACCCACAACAAGGCCCACTCCCTGCAGTTCTTTCAGTTCATCGGGGTTTGTCTGCGCATAACATCCGGTAACGACGAGAAGGCCCTTATCTGCCAGGGCACGAGCGGCGCGCAGGATGGTATTTCTCGATTTCCGATCGCTCCGGTTGGTAACGGTACAGGTGTTCACAATAACAACGTCCGGGCTGACATCGTCCCTGAAATCGACGATCCGAAAGCCTGTCTTCTCCAGGGAATACTCGATCGACTCCCCTTCGTACTGATTGAGCTTGCAGCCGTGATTGATGACCGAAGCTGTCCGATTGCCCGTCATGTTCATCGCTCTAAGAATTATGGTGGCAGCTCACTTAATTGGGAGAATTATACAATTCCAATTTAATGAGCTGTCACCCTAATCAGTTTCTGGTGAACAATTCGCATTTCAATTAGTTCACATGTTTAATAATATAAGTAACGGTATATTAATAAATAAGAAACTGATGATTGAGCTGGTGTATAAGATGCGCTCTCCAATGAATAATTAAGCCTGCTTTGCAGGAAGCAGCACCAGCAACTAATTTACTGGACGAGAGAGGTTTCTTCAGTCTGCTTGCTCACCACCCGTATGAGCGCTTCTTTCAACCGCGGATCGTTGGGTTTCAGGGCGAGAGCCTGTTTGTAGTCCTCTTCCGCAGCCCCATAGTCTGACATGCGCTCATACACCTCACCCCTGAACAGATAGAATACATACCGATCGCTCTTCAGCTTGATGCTTGCAGAGAGGGCTGTTTCGGCGAGTATGTACTTTCCCTGCTCCAGGTACAGGCGTCCCACATAGTAGTAGTTGAAGGAATTTTCCGGATTGAGTGCAATTGATTGTTCAAGATAACCGAGTGCGTCATTGTAACGCTTGAGCTCGAAGTATGACCTTCCAAGGGTTGTCAAAAAACGGGTGTCACTGGCGTTCAGCTCGAGACCCTCATTACTGATGTCGATCGCGTTCTTGTAGCGGCCCGTATTCAAATAACACCACCCGAGAACTGCATATACATCGAGATTGTTGGGGGTTAACTCCTTTTCGCGAAGCAGCGCTGCCTCCGACTCATAGTATTTACCCCTCCTGTAAAGATCGTACCCCTCTTGAAAACTCGCAATGAGCAGGGTGGGTGACACAACAAAGACTGAGACGATGAGAATCGTCAGGACCCGCATCATATTTCGTGAGGTCATTCGGCCGTCTCCACCTTTTTTACGTGGATGCTGCAGAGACATCGCTGCTCGATTTAGGACCATAGGAATCTGCGCTCATGGCGCACTTGCCGTTGAAAATGCACCCGCTCTCGATGATAATATCAGGTGTCTTGGCATCACCGTTGAGCTCGGCACCCTTCAGAAGTTCGAGTTTCTTGATTGCCTCTACGTTCCCTATAATCTTGCCATAGTTTGTAACGACCCCGGCTTTGATGGTTGCCTTCACGATGGCGTCCGGACCTAGAATGAGATGACCCTGGGCATCGATCTGACCCTCGAATTTACCCTTTATCATGAGGGAGTTTCTGAACTTCATGGTGCCCGAAAAATCGATATCCTCCGCAAGAACGGTATCAACATCCTTCTCTTCCACAGACTTTGTCTCATTAGTCTTCACCATAACAATTCTCCTTATCGTTACACCTTTTTTGTCTTTTCCGGTTTCAGGCGGTGCCAGTCAACCAAGATAGCTGAGGCAACAAACATGGATGAGTACGTACCGACGAGGATTCCCACGATCAGGGCAAATGCAAAATTACGCATAATATTTCCCCCAACTACATACAATGAGATTACCACGAGTAGTGTGGTAATTGAGGTGATGATCGTTCTTGAGAGAGATTGATTGATGCTGAGATTGACCGTGTTTTCATAATCCTCGAAGGCTTTGGCAGACCTGAGGTTCTCCCGTACACGATCGAAAACAACGATGGTGTCATTCAGCGAGTAGCCGATAATGGTGAGCAGTGCAGCAAGTATGAATGTATCCATCTCCTTGCCGAAAAAGGAGATGAAACTGAGAACGATGAGAACATCATGTATCAGTGCACATATGGCAGCAACACCGAACCTGAACTTGAACCGGAAGGTAGTGTAGAGAAGGATGAGGAGTATGGCAACAAGGCCTACGATATATGATGTCCTCAGCAGGTAGGAACTGATTCGCGGACCAACAATATCCACCTTCTCGATGACCACCCTGTCATTGCCGAATTCTTCTTCCAGCGCATTGGTGATCTCCTGTATAACGCGGTCATTATCGCGTTCCAGGGCCGCGGTCTTCAATATGTACAGGTTCTTATCCGAATCCGCAATCTTCTGCACATTGTTGCCGTAACCGGTATCGATCAGGACATCCCGAACCTCACCGATGGTGACTTCATCCTGCATCCACACCTGCATCATGTTTCCGCCTGCGAAATCGATGCCCATTTTCAGGCCTCCGCGCATGGCGATGCTCGCAAGGCCAGCAACAATGATAACCGCAGATATGATATAGGTTGTCTTCCTGCGTTGAACGACCTTCAGAACCTTCTTGCCGAACATAGAACCTCTTTTAAAAACCTCAGATAGACAGTTTCTTTACCCTGAATGTGTCAATTCCAATAGCAAACAGAAGTCGCGTGACAAAAATGGACGTAAACATGTTGATCACAATACCAATGCTCAGGACCACCGCAAACCCCTTGATCGGACCTGAGCCGAACTGTGAGAGCACGAAGGTTGCGATGAGCGTGGTCATATTGGCGTCGAGAATGGTGCGAAAGGCCTTCTCGTATCCCGACTGTACCGCAGAAGACACGGTTTTTCCGCTTCGCAGCTCTTCCTTGATACGTTCAAATATGATGACATTCGCATCCACAGCCATTCCGACGGTGAGTATCATACCCGCGATACCCGGCAGGGTGAGTGTAAAGTTCAGCCACGCAAGCACGCCGAGCAGCAGAAAGATGTTCAGGGCAAGGGCGATATCAGCGATGATACCCGAAGCTTTAAAGTAGGCCAGCATAAACAGCACCACAAGAATGGAGCCCACGATAGCTGCCTTAATGCCGGCCTCTATGGAGTCCTCACCCAGAGAGGGCCCCACGATGCGCTGCTCCGCAATCTGCAGGGGAACGGGAAATGCTCCCGCACGCAGAACGAGGGCGATATCCTGTGCGTCCTTCATGGTGAAATCACCTGTGATCCTGACCTGCCCGCCCGGGATGCGTTCCCTGATGGCCGGCATGGTCATGATCTTGTCGTCCAGGATGATTGCAAGACTTTTCCCCACATTGACCTCTGTAATCTGTGCAAACTGCTTCCCACCTTCCGCGCTGAGCTCGAATGTGACTTCAGCCTTCCCAAATTGATCGCTAGCCACCTGTGCACGCTTGATGGTGCTGCCGTCCAGCAGCACCTCATCGTACAGGACAACCGCCCTTCTCCGTTCTAACACATCGTACTGGTTCTTTGACCAGAAGTATTTTAATTCGGATCCGGAGGGAATGATCGAACCATCAATGATCAAACCGGTATCGTCAAACATATCCCGCCTGAGGTTCCCTGTCGTAACCTCATCGACAATCTTGAACTCCAGAAGGCCGCGCCCCATGACAACAGTCCGTGCACGATCGGGGTCTTTCGAACCGGGGAGTTCCACGACGATTCTGTCCTCTCCCTGTGTCGTTATGGAGGGTTCCGAAACACCGAACTTGTCAATCCGGTTTCTCAGTATCTCCATGACCTGGCGAATCGCATCCCTGATCTCGTCGGGGGTGAGTTCCCTGCCGGCCCGTCTCTGGAGCTCTTCGTAATCAGGTTCGAGCACCATGTAAATCCCGCCCTGCAGGTCGAGTCCGAGGTTGATGATCCGTCCCCGGAGGGTCTTCATCTCCTTGATCTGTAATCGCTTTTCCTCGGGATACTGCGCCAGCTCCTCAGCGGTGAGATTGGTAAGGGCCCGGTCTTCCCTGGAATATCTGAAATACCAGATATAGGTGGACGAGAATCCCCATACAGCGATACCGATTGCGATGAAAACGATCAGGATTCGAAATGCCTTGTTCATATTTGTCTCAGTTAGTAATGATTTCTAACAGATGGGATGAGAATCAGCTGCCAGATTCTTCGTCCTTGTCTTCAGTTTTCTTCGCCTGTGTCTGCGTCTGAGTTGTTTTTGAAGACTTTGAAGAGACGATCTGACTAATTGCGGATCTGTTCACCTCGACTTTCACATTGTCAGCTATCTTGACAATAACCGAGTTGTCCTTGATACCTGCGACAGTACCATGAAGACCGCCTGAAGTGACCACCTTGTCGCCCTTTCCCAGCTGGCCGAGCATGTCCTGATGCTGCCTCTTCTGACGCTGCTGGGGTCGGATCATGAGAAAATACATGACGGCGAATATCGCAATGATCATGAAAATGAGAGTCATGGGACTTCCGCCACCCGTGCCCTGTGTGGAAGCTCCGCCCTGGGGTCCGAATGCTGCAAACAACACATTAATCATAACGACCTATCCTTTCTGTTCACAATTTGCCTGAAAACAGTAATTACATAAACCTGCAAAAATTAGCACAAGCATACCCCTATTGTCAAGGTATTTCGATACTTCGTACAAATATGCGGTAGGACATGAGATTCGGATCGAGCTCATCAGGATAATTATTGCTGCATGAGGTTTCACCTGCCCATGACCTGGCAGTCCTCATTTGTCTGTTTTTATTGACTGTTCAAATAGCTGCTGATAAAGTGTACTGAGAAGGGAGCATAGAATGAAAAAAAGTACACAGTGGCAGATCATCGCGGTTCTCATACTCGTAGCCATTGCAATTGTCGATGCACTCTCCATCTTTGTTCCAATTGCAGCAATTGCAACAATTGCACTCCTTCTCTTCAGGCCTAAATGGCTCTTTCGCTTCTTTGAAAAGCTCTATGACAAAGAGACTGTCTGATACAGAGCATCACACCCTTCCCATTGATCATTTTTCCCACAGTACATACATCTTTTCGGCTTTTCACTTTCCATAAAGTCTACTATATTAGGCGCCTAACAATGATAATTTTTTATCAATCTCATGCATCGATTGTAGCCTCTGGGGCGGTATTTTACTACCTTCAATTACGTCCATCTGCAAGGAGGATTCAGCATGGCCAGAGTCTTTAACTTTTCAGCCGGACCTTCAATGCTGCCCGAAACGGTACTGAGGAAGGCCCAGGAGGAGATGCTTGACTATCAGGGGACCGGCATGTCAGTCATGGAGATGAGTCACCGCTCGAGCGCCTTCTCTAAAATAATAGAGGAGGCTGAACTGCTGCTCAGGGACATCATGGGCATACCCGATAATTTCAAGGTCTTATTTCTGCAGGGAGGAGCATCCACACAATTTGCCATGATACCCCTGAACCTCTTTCAGAAGCACAAAAAGGCCGATTTCATCATAACAGGCTCATGGTCCAAAAAGGCGGCCGCCGAGGCTCGAAGATACGGGGATGTCAACATCGTCGCCTCGTCAGAGGATAGGAATTTTTCCTATATACCAAAACTTTCAGGGAACCCCTTTTCCAGGGATGCCGACTACGTGCACATCACGACCAACAACACGATTTACGGCACCCGTTTTCCTGGGCTGCCCCAGACGGGCGATGTCCCCCTTGTTGCCGACATGTCCTCGAACATACTCTCCGAAGTGTACGACGTCTCACGATTCGGACTCATCTATGCCGGCGCACAGAAAAACATCGGACCGGCCGGATTGACCATTGTCATTTTACATAAAGATCTGATTGGTAATGCCCTTGACATGACTCCCACAATGTTGAACTATAAGACTCATGCGGACAAGGATTCCCTTTTCAACACGCCACCCTGCTACTGTGTCTATACTGCCAAGCTGACCTTCACCTGGATAAAGGAGCAGGGGGGGGTTGCTGCAATTGAAAAAAGAAACAGGGAAAAGGCAGGCATGCTCTATGATGTGCTCGATAACTCGAAGCTCTATGCAGGCACCGCGGAGCAGCCCTCCAGGTCTCTCATGAACGTCACCTTCACGCTTCCCACTGAGGAGCTCACCGCAAAATGTCTGCAGGAAGCGGGAAAAGAGGGCCTGGTCACACTGAAGGGACACCGCTCGGTGGGGGGAATGCGCGCCAGTATATACAACGCCATGCCGGTTGAAGGGGTTCAAAAACTCGCCCAATTCCTGAAACGGTTCGAATCAGAAAACAGCTGAACGGAGCAGGCCCATGTTCATGATACAGACACTCAACAAGATCTCCCCTGCAGGCCTGGACAAGCTGCCTCATGATCTCTACGAGATCGCTTCAGAGATCATTCACCCTGACGCAATCATCGTACGAAGCCACAAGATGCATGACATGAAGCTGCCGCACTCTCTCAAAGCAATTGCACGGGCTGGGGCAGGCGTGAACAACATCCCCGTGGATAAATGCTCGGAGCGGGGGATAGTGGTCTTCAATACACCCGGAGCCAATGCCAACAGCGTGAAGGAACTGGTACTTGCAGGTCTCTTCCTCGCATCAAGGAATATTCTGGGAGGCATAGAATGGACCAAGTGCCTCGTGGGTAAGGGAAAAAATGTTCCCAAGCTCATTGAGAAAGGGAAATCACAATTTGCAGGCCCGGAGATCAGAGGCAAGAAGCTTGGTGTTATCGGACTCGGGACCATTGGGGTCATGGTGGCCAATGATGCTGCATCGCTCGGCATGGAGGTTACGGGGTATGACCCCTTCATTTCTGTGGAGTCTGCATGGGGGCTCTCACGCGGTATTAAAAAGGCACAGGGGTTTGAGAGTCTTCTGTCTGATTCTGACTACATCTCCCTGCACGTTCCCCTAAACGATGAAACATACGAAATGATCAACCACAGCCGTTTCACCATCATGAAAAGGGGCGTTCGTCTTCTGAACTTCGCACGGGGCGGGCTCGTCAATACAGCAGACCTCAAAGAGGCCCTGAAGAAGGGCGTCGTGCAGAAGTTCATAACGGATTTTCCCGATGAAGAACTGCTGAAGACAGAGGGAGTCATCTGCATACCACATCTCGGTGCTTCGAGTTCAGAGGCTGAAGAAAACTGCGCGATCATGGCTGCTACCCAGATACTGAATTTCCTCGAAAGGGGCAATATACAAAATTCCGTCAATTTCCCGGATTGCGATATGGACATCACGGGTGACCGGAGACTGGTCATTGCGAACCGCAACATACCGGCGATGGTGGGACAGATAACGGCCGTGCTTGCCGATGACCGGATAAACATAGTGGACATGCTGAACCGCTCGAGGGAGAATCTGGCCTACAACATCATCGACATCGACGGTGAGATTAGTGATAAAAGTATAGAGAAAATCAGAGGAATAGACGGTGTTCTCATAACCAGGGTGATTCAGTAGATGTCTGACACCGGCTCAGTGGGCCCTTCCCTTACCCGAGTCGGTGATCTCCAGGTTGACTACAGGTACCTGCGCCCAAGAAGCCAGCCTGCGATGGTCATACCGTCAAGGATCTTTCCCTTTTGAATCATGGCGTTTATCTCATCCGGCGCCACAGTCATGACCTCTATCTGTTCCGTTTCGTCAGGCTTTGT
>JAGLSF010000129.1 GCA_023136305.1 Spirochaetota bacterium | reverse complement strand
GGTGCAAGTATTCCGATTCAGGAGCCGGCAGGGCACATGATAATCGATGTTGGCGGAGGAACTTCTGAATTTTCCGTTATATCACTCGGCGGTATGGTCGTCACCAATGCTATACGTATTGGAGGTGATGAGTTTGACGCTGCGATCATCAATCATATGAAAAAGATACACAACCTCGTTGTCGGTGAGAGTACGGCCGAAGAGGTGAAGATAACCATCGGCAATGTATATCCTGAAAAGGATGTTCAGTCATTTGAAATACGGGGACGAGATTCAATCTCAGGATTACCCAGAATACTAACCATTGATTCAGTTGAGATTAGGGAGGCGCTGCAGGAGCCCACCACCATGGTTCTCGAGGAAATAAAGAAGACCCTTGATCAAACGCCCCCTGAGCTCGCCGCGGATATCGTTGAGAGGGGAATCGTTATGACGGGTGGTGGTTCTCTGCTGAAAGGGTTCCCGAAGCTCATCAGTAAGGAGACCGGTGTACCGGTCATTCTCGCAGAGAATCCACTGACCTGTGTCGTGCTGGGTACCGGAAAGTTTCTCGATGAACTGAAATACCTGAAACATTACAGATGACCCTATACAGCAGAGAATGAGCCAGGCACGAACCGCACGCAATAAAAGCATACTCGTATTGATCTTTCTCCTCTTCATTTCCTTCATCTTAATGGGTGTGTCACAGTCCAGGATCACCATTCGATTCAAGTCTGTTGCATACGGTGTCGTGTATCCCTTTCAGTTCGTTGGTGTACGGTCAATTACGCTCGTCAAGGAGTTCTTCTCGAGTATCGAGAAGAACAAACAGCTCAAGCAGGAACTTGTCCAGGTCAAGAAGATGCTCGAGCAGTACGAGAAGAGCCAGTACGAATATGAGGAGATCAAAAGGGAGAACAAGCGCCTCAGGAACCTGATCGGCATACAGTCCGATATGGAGTATGAAACAGTCATTGCCGAGATTGTTGCCAAATCACCGCACAATTATTACAAAACGCTCATTGTAAACAGGGGTAAAAACAGCGGGATCGAGAAGTGGATGCCTGTTGTTGCCTATCAGAATGAAACCAGATGTGTTGTAGGGAAGGTGATCGATGTACAGCAGTTCTCGGCAAGGATACAGCCGCTCATCGATCAGTCGAGCTATATCGGTGTAATGCTCATGGAGTCCCGATACTCGGGCATCCTGCAGGGCCAGAGCCCGATTTCCGACAACTGCCTCATGCAATATGTGGACCGGCGTGCCGAAATCAGCTATGGAGACCTCGTTATTACATCGGGTATGGGAGGGGTTTTTCCCAAAGGTATCATCATTGGTGAGATTGTCTCTGTTTCAAAGAAGCGATACGGCGTTTTTCAGGAGGCGATCGTGAAGCCTGTTGTTGATTATGGGCGGCTCGAGGAGGTGTACATAATCACTAAATCTACAACTGAAAATACCGGAAGATTGCTGGAGGAAGAGTAACATCATGCGAAAATATGTGGTGTTCATTCTTCTGCTTGCCTTCTTCGTATTCTTTCAGTCCACCCTTTTCTTTGAAAAAATCAATCTCAGGGACGTGAGCCCTGACTTCATACTCATCATCCTGTCAATCGCCGCATTCCTGCTTGGTCCGATGCCAGGCCAGATCATGGGATTCGGCGTGGGTCTTATCGTCGATATACTCTCAGGGGGCCTGCTGGGTATGTCGGCCTTTGCCTATACAATAATCGGATACGGTGTCGGTATTGTCGGTGATATAGTGTACGGTAGAAACATACTCATATCCATTATACTCCTCTTCTTCGTGACCATTGTGAAGGGTGTTCTGCTTAGTATGCTGGCCGCAATGTTTCTGGAGCCAGGCTATTTTGCATACTTTTCGCAGGGACGCATTTTCCTCGAAGCGGTCATAAATTGCCTCTTAACTCCGCCGCTGTTTTTTATTATTATGAGGGTAAAGAAAATGGTTACCGTATAGATGGCACGTAACACGGTCAGTACTAATCAGATCGATGATTTCAAACGGAGACTCTTCATATTCTCCGGTGTGCCCATCCTTTTTTTCCTCATCATCATTGTGGTTCTTTTTTCCCTTCAGATCGTAAAAGGTCCTCAATATGCGATGAAGGCGAAAACAAACCGCGAGCAGTACTCCATCCTCCCGGCAATCCGGGGCATTGTGTTCGACCGGACAAATAAAAATGTGCTCGCCTACAACCGGCGCTCTTTCGCGGTGACAGTTGTACCACAAAACCTCCCCAAGGACACTGACGAGAGGGATAGGCTTCTCGAACGGCTGGGTATACTGCTGCAGATGCCGAAAGATGAGATTCAGTCCATACTCAAACAGAAAAACTACTCGCAGTACGGCTCTTACGTGATTAAAACTGATGTCCCCTTCAAGGACATCGTCTTTCTTGCTGAGCATAACCGTGATTTTCCCGGTGTATACTGGAAGAGTAAACCGCTGAGGGTGTATCCGCATGGTGATATGCTCGCCCATGTAATCGGATATGTCGGCATGATCAGCCAGAATGAGTATACTGAACTCAGCGACAAGGGGTACAACATCGAGAGTGTGATTGGTAAGAGTGGTGTTGAGAAGGTATATGACCTTGAACTGAAGGGCCGCGACGGCCATATACGAAGGATCGTGGATGCCACCAATCAGGTGACGGCAGAGATTATTGACCGTGGAGCTGAACCGCTTCCAGGGAGCAATGTGATCCTGAGTATAGACAGAGAACTTCAGCTGCTCGTCGAACAGGTCATGGGTGAGAACATGGGGGCTCTCATCGTTTCAAAACCATATACAGGTGAAATCCTGGCCATGGTTTCCTATCCTCGATTCGATCCAAATTTCTTCGTGTCCGGAAGGGACAAAGAGGCATTCAAAAACCTTACCCTCGATCAACGCAAGCCCTTTCTGAACCGGGCCATACAGGCGCAGTATCCAGCCGGCTCGATTTTCAAACTCGTCGTTTCACTCGCCATACTGGACACGGAGATAATACCTGTTGACAAGGAGTATAAATGCGGAGGTGGTTATCAGCTCGGGAACCGCTTTTTTTACTGCTGGACGAATCATGGATCCGATGTGGATCTCTACAAGGCGATTACCCAGTCATGCGATTCATACTTCTATCAGGCTTCACTCGCACTCGGGCCAGATACCATCGCCGAGTATGCCCGCCACCTTGGGCTTGGACAGAAACTGGAGATCGATTTGATTGGTGAGCTGGATGGCATCATTCCCGATATACAGTGGAAGCGTGATGTGAAAAAGGATGTGTGGTACGATGGTGACACACTCAATCTGTCCATTGGGCAGGGATTCCTCCTGGTCACACCCCTTCAGCTCAATGCGCTCACAAATATCATTGCAAATCACGGCGTGCTCATGAAGCCCTATATCGTCAAGGAAATTCATTCCGCGAAAAACAATGAGATTGTGTATCGTCATACTCCCGAAGTGCTCATCAAGAGCAATATCGATCCGGCAAAGTATGACTTCATCATACAGGCGATGCGGGGGGTCGTAACCGAAGGGACGGCGAGATGGGGTGGTGCCATACTATCAGCTGAATCGGCCGGAAAAACAAGCTCCTCGGAGGTGCAGGGCATGAACACGCACTCATGGTACACAGCCTTCGCACCCTACAACAGTGCAGATCCTGACGAGATCATATCTGTTACCGCAATTATCGAGTATGGCGGTGCGGGCAGTGCAGTCGCAGCACCTATGGTCTCCGAGGTCATTGAAGCCTATTTTTCGGGGGCTGATCTGGATACTGCACGCAGGAACATATGGAAGAAGAGGTCATCGACGAGAAAGATTGCCGATTCAGGTACATGATGGGCATCTGCTGACATCAGGGAAGGTGTAGGTCGGTTCATGGCAAAGAAGACGATTTTGGGAAGGGTAAAGATCGACTACGCCCTCCTGATCTCCTTTCTTATTCTGATAGTTGTCGGCATACTCACAATCTACAGTGCCGGTGGGGACAGTAATCAACACATACGCCAGATATACTGGGCCATTACGGGAATAGTAATTTTTGTCCTCATGCTCCTGGTCAATTATCACAGGATGGGGGAATACGCCTTTTTCATCTATCTGGCGGGACTTCTGATGCTGATCCTGGTGCTTCTGATCGGCAAACGGGTTCGCGGTGCAAAGAGCTGGATAACGGTGGCTTGGGGCTTTGGTTTTCAACCTTCCGAGTTTGTGAAGATTACTGTTATTATTGCACTCGCACGTTTTCTCGACCGTGTTGGGGACGATATCAAAAGCCTGAAAAATGTCATTATTGCACTCGGTATTTGTGTAATCCCCATGGGGCTCATCCTCCTCCAGCCTGATTTCGGCACCGCCCTGGTGTATCTCCCCATCTGTATGATCATGCTCTTTTTCGCAGGCATCAAGTATACCCATCTCATATCACTGCTCATCATATTCGGGATTGCTGTCGTGCTCCCGCTCCTGGCCACCTTCAGCAAGCTGACCCATTCCGGAACACTGATATTCCTCCAGGTGCTCGACGATACGAAAACTGTATTTCTTATTGCGCTTATGTTCGGTCTGTTCTCGGGTATCATGTTCATCCTGTACAGGATCACCAAGAAGTCCCTGCTGTATAAAGCGTCAACTGTTTTTCTCATTTTCTTTACAGGGCTCATTCTCGCAGCACCCCTCGGCAGGTTCCTCAAACCCTATCAGAAGGAGAGGCTGATCGTTTTTTTGCGGCCGACCATCGATCCCTTTGGGTCAGGGTATAACATCATACAATCCAAGATTGCGGTCGGTGCAGGTGGCCTGTTCGGGAGAGGCCTCCTCGGAGGCACACAGAGTCAGCTCGGTTTTCTTCCCGAACGGAGCACCGATTTTATCTTCTCGATCTATGCGGAGGCATGGGGATTCTTCGGTTCGCTGGCGCTTCTCGCCGTGTACGGCATATTCATCTACAGGGGGATCATGACCATCTATAATGGGAGGGATCGTTTCAGCTTCCTGCTGGCTGCAGGAATCATGGGAATGTTCCTCTTCCATATCATCATAAACGTGGGTATGACCATAGGTATTATGCCCATCACGGGAATCCCTCTTCCATTCCTGAGCTATGGGGGCTCATTTCTCCTCACCTGTATCGTGGCAGTGTCAATTCTCAGCAACATTGAGTTGAGGAGATACACCCATTGAGCAATGAACTGTTCGAAAGGGTCCGTCCCTTCCTTCTGAAAGCGCTGAAACCCGCCCGGTATATAGGCAGTGAGCTGAATGCGGTACGAAAAGATCATCGGGCCGTTGATCTCCGAATGGTCATCTCCTATCCGGACGCCTACGAAGTGGGTATGTCCAATCTTGGTATCCGCATTCTCTATGAATGCGTGAACAGGGAGCAGCGTCTGGCCTGTGAGCGTGTATTTGCACCCTGGCCCGACTTTGAGAAGGTTCTCCGTGAACAGGGCATACCCCTCTACTCTCTTGAAACCTACACCCCTCTGTCTGAGTTCGATGTACTCGGGTTTTCAATCGGTTATGAGCTTTTGTACACAAACATGTTGAACATTCTCGAACTTGGTGGAATTCCTCTAAGGTCAAAAGATAGAGATGATGATGCCCCGCTGGTCATAGCAGGTGGCCCTTCCGTGTACAATCCGGAGCCTGTTGCAGATTTTATCGATGCATTCATCGTGGGAGATGGTGAGCGTATACTTCCGCAGTTTCTCTTCAGCTGCCATGAGTTAAAAGACAGGCCAAGGCGTGAGCGGTTGCGTGAACTAAGCAAGGCCTTCGATTGTGTGTACGTTCCATCCCTGTACGACACGGTGCGACGGGAGGGGTATCTGTGTACCGATGTAAAGGGGACCGTGAAAAAGCAGATCGAAACGGATCTCGAAGGCTTAACTGTGCCCCTCAAACCCATTGTGCCCCTCATCAGAATCGTTCAGGATCGTGTAACCGTGGAGGTTAACCGCGGCTGCACAAACGGGTGCAGGTTCTGTCAGGCAGGATACGTATACCGACCGGTTCGTGAGAGGAGTATTCCTACTATCCTTCATATTATCCGGGAGTCTCTGCGAAACAGCGGTTATGACGAGGTGTCGCTGGCATCACTCAGTATTGGAGATTAC
>JAGLSF010000128.1 GCA_023136305.1 Spirochaetota bacterium | reverse complement strand
GGATATCCCTACCATATTTTCTGGTCCGGTAATGAGATGGGCCCTCTCGACTTCTTTGACTACGAAAAGAAAAGAACCGTCAGGATATACGACAACGACCGGAACAAGCTTACGTTTGTCAGAAACCCCAACTACTTCACATCAGGCGAAATGCTGAAACGTATGAAAGAGTGGGAAAAGACGGATGAGCACGGCCTGAACGGCGCCATATCCATTGCGCATCTCGGTACATCGCGGAAGATCGACAAGATGGTGAAGATTCTACCGGAGTATGTCTCCTATTTCCAGAAAAAGGGATACCGTTTTGTCACCGTTTCCGAAGTGCTGAACGATCACGAGGATCTCTGAGGGAGCATGGGACTCCGGCAGGCGTCTTGTCTCGGTGTAAGCCCTGTAGCATCGACCGCCCCAGCTTTTGCCCGATGATATTCTTTCAAGTTCTGATCAGCACTCCTTGGCAGGCCCCTCTTTCACGATTTCCTTCGCCATGTTTCTGCCGAGTTCCACGCACTTCTCACGGTCCTCATCCGTGGGAGCGTATTTCGCCTCGATAACGGGTTCGGCATGATGGTTGGGACATTTGTCAGCGTACTCTTGGAGCGCCTTTACGGCCCCTCCGCTCCAGCTGTATGAGCCGAATATGCCGAGCACACGGCCCGTCAGTTTGTCATTGTCGAGCGTACGAACCAGTGTGTCCATGGGCGTAAAGAGCTTCGTGTTGTAGGTGCAGCTTCCGAGGACGATTCCCTTGAACCGCCATATATCGGTCAGAATAAATGAGAGATGGGACTTGGAGATATTGTGGAGCCTAATGATGTCGATTCCCTCGCGTGCCATGGAACGTGCAATGGCCTCGGCCATGACCTGCGTGTTTCCGTACATTGACGCGTACACGATCACAGCACCCTTCTCGGTTTCCTGCCTGCTCCACATGTCGTACAGGTTAATGATGTATGAGGGGTCTTTTCGGAATATAGGTCCGTGGGTAGCTGCAATGAGCTTCACTTCTAGGCCCTTGAGTTTGCCAAGTGCCTTCTGAACCATGGGGCTGTACTTGGCCACTATATTTGAGTAGTAGCGTAGTATCTCATTCTTAAAAAAACTCAGGTCTACCTCATCATCGAATATACCCCCGTTGAGCGTACCGAAGCCTCCGAAGGCGTCACCCGAAAAGAGTATCTTGTTGCTCACATCATAGGTCATCATGGTTTCCGGCCAGTGCACCATGGGTGTGAGGAAGAACTTGAGTGTATGCTTCCCCAGCTTCAGCGTATCGCCGTCCTTGACCACTTGAAAGGGCGCATCATCGCCGTAGAATCCCTTGGCGAAGTCAATCGTCTTCTTGTTCCCCACGATCTTCATCTTGGGAAACACTTCTCGGAGAACACGCATGGACCCGGAGTGGTCGGGTTCCATATGGTTGACGATCAGATAGTCGACCGTCTTCCCGTTCTTCATCAGCTCCTTGATCTTCTCGAGGAACTGAGGAAAAAAGCCCCGCTTGACTGTATCGACCAGTGCCACCTTTTCATCATCAATGAGGTAGGAATTGTAGCAGATTCCCTGCGGGAGCGGCCATATCGCTTCGAACAGATGGGTTTCCAGATCATTGACACCAATCCAGTAGATGTCCTTTGCGATGGGAATCGGTTTGTTCATCATGGCCCTGTCTCCACTCGAGGTTTGTCTTTATAACTTAACGTGCATGCAATTGAGAGTAAAGGATGAGTTAGGTCACCTGTCATTCAGGTTTATGAAGTAGAGGATTGCAGCAATCGATTTTGCGTCGATGATCTCTCCTCGTCCGATCATGGCTTTAAGCTCTTCCGGCTTGAATCCCTCTATCAGAAGATTTTCCTGCTCATCAGGATTGCCGCCGACCTTTTGGATGCGTGTGCAGTCTTCTATGCGAGCATGAAAGAGATGCATCTTTTCATCGAGCAGGCCGGGCGAGAGGAAATAGGAGATGAGCGGCTTCACACTTTCCGGCCTCAAACCGATTTCCTCGAACAGCTCCCTCATTGCAGTTTCGGCCGTGTCTTCGTCCCCATCGACCATGCCAGCAGGGATCTCCCACAGGTACCCATCATCGTCGCCGCGTACCGCAGGAAACCGAAACTGCTTTACAAGAATGATGCGGCCGCTCTCCCCACACACGGGCACCACACCCACCGAATCGCCGCGCCGCACCACATAACGGGTACTGGCGGTTCCCATACCTCCCTCGAACTGTTCCCATCGGACCGACGATTTCTCAACCTTGAGGAACTCATGAAAGATTATCTCTGAGGAGAGTATTTCACATTTCACCGCTTCACACCTCCGCAACAATGGGGACACTTCATTTATTTCTCCGGTATTATGGGTACTCATCACTTCGGAATTATGGTGACATGTCACTACAATTCTTGAGTTTGCGCCTGAGCCGGTCCAGACGGTGCACTATGGCATTCCGCTCTCCCACATTGCCTGAATAACCAACGCCCAGATACCCTGCCCTCTCAACCCGCCTGAGCATCTTCTCAGTGCACTGAAGCGCGCTCCTGTAATCCCGCAGCTGATGCTCGTATATCTTTGCGGCCTCTGTGCAGGCAAATATATAATCATTGAGCCCCACTCTCCGCGAGCGTAGATCCTCGAAATGCTTCAATGCCTGTTCGAACTGCCGCTCACGCTTGCACAGGAAGGCGAGCCTTCTCAGGGCCTCATTGGAACCGTCATGCGCCGAAAGCAGTGCTACGGCTTCCTCCTTCCTCTCGCCGGTCAGAAGTATGTCTGAGACGGTAATCGGGTTGAAGGACCCATCCTGTTTCCTATCACCTCCCACAACACCGCTTATGAGGTCAATCTGCCTGATGAGCAGTGCGAGCAGGGAAAGTACATCCTTTCGATTGTGCTCGATTACCTTTAGCATGTCACCGGCAACATCCCTTCCCCTGAGATAATCGGCGTACACATCGGGGATCTGCCAGCCGGGGATGTCGTCGGACCGGTTCACCTGCAGTGCCCGATTCTCAACGGTTGAAAGGGAGTAATCGGGGAAGAGGCCCCGCCAGATCCTCCGGGAGGTGTAGAGGAGGTCCAGATGCAGGGGCTCTTTGCTGAAGAAGGGCAGGCCCGCCATAATGTACCGGTTCTTGAGAATGTTGTAATCGTAGCTCTTTCCATTATAGGAAACCAGATAAGGCTGGGTGATGAGATCCTTAGCAATCGCGCCGAGATAGAGTTGTTCGGATGAAAGACTGTGCAGGAAAAATTGTGTGAACAGAATCCCCTTTTCTGTAACACGCAGCAAGCCGATGAGGAAGAGATGGGTGCCCGCACCACCCGACAGGCCCGTTGTCTCGATATCGAAAAAGAGCACGTCCCGCAGCGAAATATCCGATCTCTCACATCCATTGAGAGCGGGAAAGAGAGTCTTTAGAAACTCACCGTGATCTGCATAGCACCGTTCCAACGGTACCGAGCCGTGGACATGGCTTCTCAGAAGCAGCTCCTCGATGCGCAGATAGGAGGAACCCTCACGGGTGACAATCTCCCCGCCTGTCCCCTCACGTAGCTCCTCGAGGAGAGACCGTCCCTCGATGCGGCCCTCATCGCGGGATTCTCTTTCCCTCTGTGATCCCCTGCTCCTGTGATACAGATCCAGCCGCTTCATCGAACCCATCAACCCTGCCTCGTATCTCCCTCCTGATCGCTGAGTATGCGTTTCAGCACCTCCCCGGTCAGCTTCTTGTTGAACCGGTCCGGTCCGACACAGGAGGGGCAGCCTTCGCTGCAGGGGCACTCCCTCACCCGCCACATGGCCGCCTGCAGGAGATCATCCTTAACCTCGAACAGCCGGTCAGCAAGCCCGACACCTCCCGGGTACCGGTCGTAGAGGAACACCGTGGGGAGACCAATCACCTGCTGCTTCAGAGCCTCAGCGGTGCCGATGTCGCGCATGTCGGTCATGACGTAAATGGGACTGATATTCTTCAGCAGATGCGAGAGCGACAGCAGCACATTCTCGCACTCGTCCCTGGAAAGGCCCTCGAACATCTCCACATGAAAAGAGAGTATGAGGCTCTTGGTGTGAATCTCCGTGGGCGGCAGGTTGATGTCGCCGTATCCGATGTTCTCGTGGGTGTTGAACCGTATTTTCTTGTACTTCACCGCCGTGGTTCTCACGAGTACATCGGACAAGAATGACCTGCAACCACCGTGCTCCTCTTCCAGGTTGTGCTCCAGAACCTTGATGTCCGACTTGGTAAGCGCATCGGTGTAGTAGTTCGGCCTGGAGCGCTCCACATAGGCGATCTGCTTGTCCCAGTCGAGCTTTGTCACGGTGTACTGCTCACTTCCATGAATATAGATGGCGTTCTCGTAGAGCAGTTCAGGTACCGACGCACGATCGATCTCGCCGATTACCCGACGTTTTCCGTGTTCCATGAGCACGATGACGAAGTTGCCTATATCGGCGCTGCGTATGGATACATTTTCAGCAGGGTAGCTCCGGTCCTGCCAGTGATACACCCCCTCCTCACGGTGAAGCACCTCCTCTTCCTCCAGATAGGCAAGAACATCACCGATATCCTCGTCGCCGAAGGGCTCGTCGTTCCTGAAGGGCAGCTCAAAGGCCGCGCACTTCACCTGATCCACAAGCACGTACACATTGGAGGGATTGATCAGGGCCGCCTCGGGGCTCTTCTCCATGAGAAACTCGGGATGGGCAGCGATGTACTGGTCGAGCGGTGAGTTCGAGGTGATGAGTATGGAGACGCTTACCCGGTCAGTCCGGCCGCTCCTGCCCGACTGCTGATGAAAGGATGAAACCGAACCCGGGTAGCCTGCCATGATGCTCACGTCCAGGCTTCCAATGTCAATACCGAGTTCGAGCGCGTTGGTGGACACAACCCCGATGATGGAGCCCTTCTTGAGCCCCCGCTCGATGTCTCGTCGTTCGTTGGGCAGATAGCCCCCGCGGTACCCGGCGATCTTCCCTGCACTCCCCTTGAAGGACTTCTTCAGATATGAGAGAATCACCTCTGTGTTGAGTCTGCTGCGGGCAAACACAATGGTGGCGCTGCCGTTCCGAATGAACCGTTTTGCAACGCGGTGGCCTTCGAGAATCACGCCCCGGCGTATCCCCTGCTCAGGGGCGACGAGCGGCGGGTTGTAGATGATGTAGTGCTTCTCACCCAGGGGAGCGCCGCTCTTGGACACCACCAGGGGTTTTCTGCCCGTGACCCGTTCAAACAGTCCGTCGGGATTGTCTATGGTTGCCGACGAGGCGATGAAGACCGGTTTCGAGTTGTAGAAGGATGCAACGCGCAGCAGGCGCCGCATCACGTTGGCCAGGTGACTGCCGAACACGCCGCGATAGGTGTGCAGTTCATCCAGAATGATGAATTTCAGGCCGTCGAATATCTTTACCCATTTCGGGTGATTGGGGAGTATGCCGGTGTGAAGCATATCGGGGTTGGTAACGATGAGCCTGCCGTTGCGCCTGGCCGACTGCCGTATCGACGAGGGGGTGTCGCCGTCGTATATATAGAGCCTGAGGTCGGGAATCTCGAAATCACCCAGGCCCTTGATCTGGTCCTGACTCAGGGCCTTGGTGGGAAAGAGGTACAGTGCCTTTGCATCGGTATCCCTGATGAGCTCGTCGAGCACGGGGAGGTTGTAGGCGAGGCTCTTCCCCGACGCCGTAGGTGTGGTGATCACCACGTCCTTTTCCGACTTGACTGCACGGAACACCTCTGCCTGATGGGTATAGAGTCTGCCGATACCCTGCCTGTCCAGGTACTCCCTGAGAAGGGGATGCACCTCATCGGGTACCGCCGTGTACTGCGCTTCATGTTTCTTTCGCAATCCCCAGAAGGCCACGTTGTTCGAAAATGTGGGATCACTTTGCAGGGTTTCAAGGAAATCTTCCAGGCGCAAACCAGGACCTCATATGCGGGATGTTTCGGAATACAGGTACCACTCACTGCCCTTCGATGACCCGTGTGGCGTACTGTGTATCAGTTAGTATAAAGGGAATTGCAGTGTTTGGAAAGACCTATGTGCTATTCCTCTTTAATATTTCGCCGAATGTGACCGACCGAAGGGAGGGAGTGCCTTTTGGGACGACCAACGGGAGT
>JAGLSF010000127.1 GCA_023136305.1 Spirochaetota bacterium | reverse complement strand
TTTTTCCGGATAATCCGGACAGCACAATCCCCCCAAGGATAAGCAGTCCACCGATCCAGAAGAGCCAGCCGAAGGTCTCATGCAGGATGAGGAATGAAAGAAGCACCGCAAACAGGGGGGTCATATATAAGTAGACTGATACATGCGATGCAGGCAATCTTCTCAGGCTGAGAAACCACATCGGGTATGCGAGCCCGATCATGGTTGCGCCGAGTAAAATCGTTAAAAGCCATGTTTTCCCACCAATGTCCACAATGGAGGAGTAGCCAATGGAAAATCTTGTAAATATGCTAAGGAGAACGGCGCCTGAAAAAACAGCAATTGCAACGACATTGATGGGATCATTTCTTTGGAGGAGTTTTTTTCCGAACACCGAGTATATCGCAAATGCAATGGCACCAAGAATTGAAAACAGACATCCCAGCAGCGGGGCGGCCCGTTCAAGACGAAAACCTCTGTTGAAAACCACCAGTACCACTCCCATAAGTGCCAGGGCAATAGCAAGGATCCGGATCAGCGGTATACGTTCCTTTAAAAAAACCGCGGCGAGCAGGGATATGTACACCACACTGGTGTTGATGAGGAAGGCATTCACCGAAGCGGGAATACGTGCAAGTGCGCTGAAGGTTAATATCTGAAAGAAGAAAAAACCGAAAACGCCGATTCCCGCAGACAGCAGGATATCCTTTTTGTCAATCCTGAAGAGAGATTTCAATCTCCCCGTAAACATGATGTAGAGGATGAGTACGACAAGACCGATGAGAAGTGTCACCGTACCGAGCTGTATGGGATGCATCTCCCGGACAATTATTCGCCCAAGCGGATGGCCGAGTGCGGCAAAGAAGGCGAAGATCAGCATGAATAGATGTTCAATCCTGAGCCTTATCTTTTTCATCTACTGATTCAGCCATTAAAACCGGCCATCAACCCTCCATGCGGGTAATCATCCGGATTAGAGCTTGTCTGCAAGTTTGAATATCTTCAGAGGATTTTCGTAAAAGAGCATTTTCGATATCTCTTTTGCCCTTTCAATATCAAAAACATCTTCCTCAACCTTTTTCGTCAAAGCCCGGCATACGTTTATTCGAGCCATATATTGATGTCCATATACCGCATCGATAATAAAATAATCTCCCCCGAATGCGCTGATTTTATTTATGGGCACGGAATCGATCCACTCCGTCAGCGCATTGATACTGGCCTCGGGCGAAATAATATGTGCCCAGCACATATCAATGTAGACGTTTTGAAAATTCTTTGACAGTGCTGATACCATATTTTGATATGGATACCCAATGTGGAATAAATCAAAATCAACATCCGGATACTCGAGAAACAGTTTCGCCAGCAACGATGGGTCACTGTTGTAGAGGAGGTTCCCATAACCCTCCTGTATTCCTGTATGAAACTGAAAGGTGAGATTCCTCCTGTTCGCCATGCCAAGAATGAAGTGCATCATATAGTTTTGAAATTTTTCACCGACTGTAAATACCTGTGGTAGATACTGGCCCCTGTGTTTTACACTGAATATCTCATTAAACCCCACCTCAGCCTCGTGCCTCGTTGTTCTCTCATACCGTATGGATCTATGGTACGCAAGTCCGCTCTTCAGTGCCACAGCACCGTGGTTCAGCGCATTATCGAGCGCCGCCTCACAGGCTTCAAGCCAGTCTTCAAAACTGCAGATCTTGTTGCCGAATTCATTTTCAACCCGTGCAATATCTTCTGCATCCTGAGGAAAGATCAGATAATCCACGGGAAAGACATTTCGGAACAATTTCTGATCGCACTCCAGATTACTGGTAAACTGGATTCGCTCATTAATAATCGGTATGTCGTGGAGCAGACTGATCTTTATCTTTGATCTTTCCTTCAACACTTTCTTGAAATGACCGGGCTCGAGACTCTTGAGAAATTTTCCATTCAGCTCTTCAATGGAGTCCCCGGATATTTTTTCGATGCCGTACAGCGCCTTGGCTGAAATATCGAGAACCCTCCCATAACCCGTGTTGCGTGCCGCTTCCCAGTAGGGTTCCACCAGTTTCCACCTCTCCATCAGAGGCAGTTCATTGTTGATCACCCTTTCATAATCAGCAATGGATAAACCAGCCGATATCAAATCGCTGTTGAAGTACTGTGTCAAATATTCCTTCAGGATATCGGTATCCCTTTCACGCAATTCTTCAAAGGCTGGGAGATGTTCATGGGTATCGATTATTTCCAAACTCTCTATATGTTCGAACAGCTCCTCATATACCTGTTGAAATTTCATCTCTTAATACCCTCCTTCTCTACTCTTTTCTTTTATGACTCGGGTCTCCTGGGGGAAACGGCCTGCCATGCGGAGTATATCATTATCCTCGTGATAGCGAAGCCTCGTTCTCTTCACCGACACGGTGCCTCCCTCTCTTTTCAGATCGAAGGGAGTATGGTAGTTGCTCTTTATCAGCTTAAGCGACTCCCCCGAACGGGAGTCGAAGAGCTCTATCTTGCCGTTGCAGTCACACACGTATGCCGTGTCGTCATCGTACACCTTGAAGAAAAATACAGTCCCTCGAACACCGGCAAATACAGTAGGTGTGTAAACCTGATAAGGAGTTTCTTTTCTTACGATGATGAGAAACCATCCCTTTTTGACCTTGACTTTCGGGGAGGTCAGAATGTCTTCAATCTCAACTTCGGTGCTCTCCTTGATATGAAAAATGGAAAAATCCTTTATCTCCACATCAGCTTCCGAATCAGGCCCCGTCCTGATAACATCACCTTCAGAGACAACATCGCCTTCCGAAGCGACTTGATCATTGATAAATACGTCGCCGAGAACGTAACTGACCCTCCCCTCCATAGGCATTTCCCAATCAGATTCTTTTGCACCTGCGATCAACCGGTAGGGATTCCGCAATAGAAGAAACGCACCGGCTGCACCGATCCCCATGCGTATGAATTCCCTGCGTGTAAATCGTTCCATACCAGACCTCACTTTGTATATCGCTTTATATGATAGGAAACACCGGATTCCTCATAAATGCAATAGTATTCACAATACCGCAAAACGGTATTCCCCACTCCAGATCCAGAGTGATGCTCTCGATAATATATTTTGCAGTGGTGATTTTCGACAAATCGGTGTACCGCAGAAAATAATTAATCGGTGACCAAGACAACTATAAAAATCAAGGGAGTTTATATATAATGAAACAATTGAAATCATAAATCTTATTCTTAAAAGGAGAACATGGTGGACCATTACATCAGCGATAAGGTAGTAGTGATTACAGGTGGTTCCTCCGGCTTCGGACTCGAGACCGCAAGAATCCTGCTTGAAATGGGTGCAAAGGTTGTAATCACTGGACGCAATAAAAACCGATTGGAAAATGCAGCAAAGGATCTGAATCATGAGAATCTCCTGGCCGTCCAGGCTGATGCCGTCGAAACCAAAGACTGGAAGCGCTTGATTGAGAAGACGGTGAAAATATTTGGACGTATCGACGTTTTGGTCAACAATCACGGAGCCGGCGTCAGGGTAGCACCTACGGAAGAGATGGACGACGATTCAATTATGAAGATCATCAACATCAACCTCACATCGGTCATCAAGGGCTGCCGTGAAGTGATTCAGGTAATGAAAGGTCAGGGGCGTGGCCACATCATCAATGTCTCGAGCGGCTGTGCTTATCACTCCTGGCCGAGCTGGGGGGTTTATACTGCGGCCAAAGCGGGAATTGTGGGTTTCACACGCTGCCTGCATCTCGAGATGTCTGAGTGGGGGGGGAAGGCCACAAGCTTCATTCCGGGTGCAGCCCGAACGGGATTCTGTGATGCTGCAGGTATCGACAGCAGCTGGCAGGAAGGCTATCCTGGCAGCCATGAGTTTGCCCGCACCATAGTGCATTGTATCGACGTACCGGAAAACTCGGTCGTCGAGGAGGTCAATATCTGGGGAACAAAGCAAATCAGTGAAATGCTGAATCCATTCTGATCAGGATCTAGTTCTCTCGGTCCATCTTCTCCAGCTCTTTCCGCACCAGCTGGTCTTCATAGCGTTTCATAGCGCCGCCTCTAAAAACAAAAACCTTGAAAAAATTTGCCAATACAAATGCACCCCATATCCCTGCTGGCCAAAGCCACCACTGATCGCCGCCTGTATTTTTAACATTGTTAATGACCGCAAGGACTATCATCACAAAGACATACGTACCCAGGTGTCGCAAGAAATCGACTTTGCTTTTAGCTATCTTTTTAGCCATCTCCTGCCGCTTTTCCTTGTCTTCCATTCTATCCTCCTCATTTTTCTTGATTATACCATTATAACCAGCGCCTCACTGAGGGGCCTGCATCCCTTCCCTTTAATCGGTTATCTCCATTACCTTATGATTCGATGGCTTTCTGCGCTTTTAAAGGTTTTTATCTTCATTATGGCATCCTTTTGTCAATGAATAGCAATCAGATATAATCATCAGCCGGTATGGGTGATCCATCCGGCTCTTGTTTTTCTGACCTCACCTCTATCAGGCTTAGAATGCTCGGGACCATGAACAGTGTAAACAGAGTGGAAACCAGCAGTCCGCCGGAAACTGCGATGCCCAGGGGCTGAATGATGTTCGAGCCCTCACCAATACCAACAGCTATGGGAAGCATGCCAAACACAGTGGTTAACATGGTAATCACAACGGGAGTAAACCGAATGCCCGCGGTCTCAACCAGGGCATCAATCCTATTCCCGTAGCTCGGGCCCAGCTTCAAATAAAAATCGATCATGATGATGGCATTGTTGACCACGATCCCGGCCAGCAGTATGGTACCGAGCATGGAATTCAGGCTCAGGCTCGATTTGAACAGGTAGAGGCTGAAGACCACACCGATAAATCCCAGAGGAACGGTCACGAGAATGACCAGTGGAATGATCAGAGAATTGAACTGAAAGGCAAGGAGTATGTATACGAGTACCACCGATGCAGCCAGAGCTATGAAGAGTGAGCGAATGGACTGTTCCATCTCCTCCTGGGGATTGTCAAACACCACGGAATACCCTGCAGGGATGGTGAGCTTTACATCTATCTCATCCCTGATACGCTGCTCATACTCACTCCTTCGGGCTGCGGGGGTTCCGCGAGCCATTCGGGCATAAAGCCTGAATATTTTTTCGCCATTTTCCGAGGCAATCCCTGAAACACTGGTAATCTCTTGGAAATCAAAGAAATGTTTCAGCGGAATGACACCCTGTTCATAGGGGATGAGAAAGTTCTCCAGCTTTTCACGGCCCTCTATCTGAGACTCCGGATACACTGCGGAGACCTCGATGGTAGACTGCTCCTCTTCAAACTCAATGGTTGTGGTTCCGCTCAGGATCTTCCGCACCAGCCTTACCAGTCCACCTTCACTGAATCCCGGAAATCCGTCGATGACTTCACGCCTTGATGTCATGGCAAGCTCATCCGAAAGGTTCGTCGGAGGATCGGTGAACACCCAGGTGTACAACTCCGTGTCGTTTACCAGATCCCTCACCCGTTCCAGGAGCGTGATTGTCTCGGTCGGATCATCTCCCTGAACACTGATCTGCAGGTCCATGGTACGGGGAAGGGGAAGCTGGGCCGGGTCCCACATCATGACATTGTAGTACCAGACGTTGTCGTTGACAAAGATCTTCTGGAGCTCACCCAGCACCTCCTCCGCGTACTGTGTGCTCGTCAGGTTTATAAAATAACGATTGAAACGGCCGTACACATCGGAGTAGGTCCCTTCTACATACTGCCCGACCTGGTCTTTGATCCTGGCCTCTATATCGGGAATGACTTCCTCCACGATCCTGTCGAGATCGTTTATCGTGGGACTCCTGAAGTACATCACCAGCCTGTCGCTGGAAGGGGGAGATATGATCTCCCTCGGTATAAGCGGAAGTATTCTTATTATGGAGAAAGCCAGCAGGCCGAAAGAAAAAAGCATAAAAAGCGCAATGGCCCATTTTCGGCTGATAAGGCCCCGGAGCATTTTCTTGTACCGGTTTACCAGAAAGCCCATTACGACCACGGACAGCCGTCCGAGCCCGGCCTCCGCCCGGGCCCGGCCGGTTTTTCTTTTGAAGACCAGCGAGGCAAGAAGAGGAATCAGGGTCAATGCAACGACCATGGAAATAA
>JAGLSF010000126.1 GCA_023136305.1 Spirochaetota bacterium | reverse complement strand
CGCGTGTTCATCTCCATGAAGTAGAAGTTCTCGCTGTCGTCAACGAGAAACTCGACAGTGCCGGCATTGGTGTATCGCACCGCTTTCGTAAGGGTGACCGCAGCATCCGTAATGGCGGTTCTCAGGTCATCGGAGATGTCTGCCGGAGAGAATTCTATGAGCTTCTGATGTCGCCGCTGTATGGAGCAATCACGCTCACCAAGATGCACCACATTCCCATGATTGTCCGCCAATACCTGTACCTCAATGTGCCTGTTCGGCTCGATGAGCTTCTCGATGAACACATCATCGCTGCCGAAGAGGGTTTTCGCCTGGGCCCTGATGCTCGGAAACACATCCATGAGCTCATTCTCATCGGCAATACGTTCCATGCCCATACCGCCGCCGCCTTCGGCAGCTTTTATAATCACCGGGTACCCGATGGAATCGGCTACCGAAGCGGCCTCCTTCTCCGATTTGAGAGGTCCTGCTGATCCGGGTGTGGTTGGCAGACCCGCTTCCTCGGCGATCCGTCTCGCCTTTACCTTGTTGCCCATTTTGGTGAACAGGGAGATGTTTGGGCCGACGAACACGCTGGTATGATTTGCCACCCTGGCAAAATCGATATTTTCGGAAAGAAACCCCACTCCCGGGTGTATGGCATCGACCTTAAACTGTTTTGCGACAGACATGATCTCTGGGATCTCGGTATATGCGCGTATGCAGATGCTTTCATCGGTCTCGGTCACATGAAGGGACCTTTCATCTCCTGGTGTGAAGATCGACACGGAACCAATGTCCTGTGAGCGCAGGGTCTTGAGTATTCTGTGAGCGATGACGCCTCTATTGGCAATGAGGACTTTTTTGAACATGGCAAAAATAAATATAGACGAATTGGGGTGTTTGGTACAGAGAAAGCTTCATTGCACCTATGTGCCTGTGCCCTGCAGGGCGGAGAGAAACTTTCTGAGTCTCACCATCTGAGGAATGATCCTTTCTGCATTGCGGTTGTATTCAAGCGTAACGGGAAAATTCGCAGCACTCATCTGCACATCATGGTTGAGAAGGAGACGAAGGGCCCCGAGCTCGAGCACGCTGATCTCGTTATGCGCATCAACGTAAACCCCATTATCGGCGCGAAGAATACCAGAGAGGTGAATCTCGCGAATTAGTGAGATGGGCATCCGGTCGATGTAGGAACTGTAGAAATCGAGAAGTTTATCTGAAGGAAGTTGTTTCAGCTCATTGATATACTCTTCGTTTGTTTCAAGCGGGTCATTGTAGGTTTTGCGACCGGGAGAGTTTTCAGAGAGGCCGTTGTAGAAAGGATGGTTTCCTGCAGCGATGAGAGCGTGGGCAATATCGAACACGATTCCGTCCACCAGGCCACTCTCCCGCCATCTCAACATCTGCTGAGAGAAAAAATCCGCTTCCTGCAGGTACCGGTATGCACCTCCGCAGAGGCATTCGGGTATGAACTCGATATTCTCAAGGAGTATGCTGCTCTGCGGAAAGATCTCCCGGGTAATATGCAGATTTTTCTCGAGTGTGCTGAGAATCCTTTCTCTGCTGAGCGGCGGTTCAAGGGCAACTGCCATATAGGTTGCGGCATCGAGTGAAATACTCGGTGCAGACAGGCCAAAATGCAGCGAAACCTGTTCGGGAAGAGCAGCCTTTCCGGCAGCTGTGAAATCACGGGTATGTTTGCAGAAGCTCATCGCCGTGGGGAGGAGATGCTGGCCCGTTCCGGAATACTGAAGATGAAAGTAAACGGGTTTGTCTGTGACTGACCGAATGGATGCGGCTTCCTCTGCAGTGATTTTTTTGATTTCGACAAAATCGGCAGCTTCAATAACTGCCGGTGAGCTGTTGTGTCCGACTGAGACACCAATGTATGCCATCCAGTACACCTGAGAAGCTGGTTGTTTTTCCTATGCAATCAGCCTGCGCTCTACCACCTCTGCCAGTGAAGATGCAACTGCGTCCGCCATGCTGAAATCCTGACCTTCCGTATGCGGTCCGGGCACGGCAATGACTCTGAGGCCTGCACGCTTTGCGGACAGCACCCCGAAAGCGGAATCTTCGAGCGCGACTCCTCTTTCAGCGACTGTGGTAAGCCTCTGCAGGGCCTCGATGTATATATCGGGGGCAGGTTTCAAATGCTCCAGTTCATCCCCGAATACCATGGCGTCGAAGAGGGCTGCTATGTCCCTTCCGTGGTCCGCGTGCTGTGATATGTTGTCCAGCACGGCAAGGGCGTGTTCGCGGATGGAGGAGGTCACAAGGGCGGATTTAAAGGCCCTTTCCTTCACATCCAGTATGCAGTCAAGGGCGCCGTACATGGGCTCGAGAGGGGTACTCCTGATCGCAGCCATATAGCTGTCATATCTGACTTTCAAAATTTCATCAAAACGGTCCATGGGCACGGCATAATCACGCATGACTCTTTTGATGTTCTCACGGGTTGGTCCGCCAATAAAGGAGCAGATATATACCCGGTCGAGATCTATGTCGAGATACCCGCCCACCGCTTCATAGGCCGTGACATGCAGCTCTTCCGTATCTGCCAGCAATCCATCCAGATCAAAGAGAACCGCTTCCAGTTCAGCCACCGATACTCCCGAAATCGAAAGTTCCGATATATATACCCATACAACGACGCAATCGTCTATAAAATATTCACAACTCCTTGTATTTTAAGACTTTTTAAGGTTTATCCTTTTGTATTTTCAACATGATATGATCTTGTGTTACAGTGAGTCCCGTTCATGAGATGTACAGCACGTATGAGCGAGGAAGAATAAATCGCCGGGAGAGTACCGAGGTCGGTTGACAAATCGCCACGTACTTTTATATTAACTCTGTTGAGTGTTATTCATCTAGATCTTTCGGTGATTTTTCCACATCCAACTGGCTCCAGCCCTTCGCAAGAATGCGAGCAGCCATACTCGAAAAAAAGTGAGCTCCCCTACCTGGGTAGGCTATACGCAGCAGCCCATGCAATACCACCAGTTCCATGAGCCTCAATGAATATTCAGTGTTTTCTATTTGAAGCGTTATTTCTTCCCGGTATTTCAATATGCGCGGTATGGTAACGAGGGTGCCGACTCCCCAATCCAGTTTGTGTATTGAAACTGCATTCCTGACCAAGCCTCTTGATGTTCGAACCGTACCTCTGGAGAAAATGAGTGGTGCATCGGTTAAATGGAGTTGTTTCACCGCTCTATAAATGAAATCAATGATACTTTTTGGCACACCGGTGGCGAAAGAGCACTTGTTTTTTGAAAAGATAATTTCTTTTGTCCGGCGCCTGTATTTCTCCTGTATGGTTCCCGGTACAATGATCCATCGTTCCGTTTCGTCAATCCAGTTGATGGGTATTATTTTTAAATCACTCGTTTTGCTTCGCAAATATCTGTTATCTTTTTTCATCTCGGCTTCATGCTGTCCGGCGTGCCCATTGATAGTACAGAGTATAATATGACCTTGACAAAGGAATTCACAAAAAATACATTTAGCTGGCCCCTTGAAATAAGGTGATTGCCCTCTTTTCTCAGGGGGGCTGCCTAGAGGAAAGCGAAAATGCCGACTACAACCGACATCCGTATAGAGAATTTATCACATCTCAGCCCCGATGAGATCATGGACCGGGTGGGAGAAATCCAGATCAGCTTTCCGGAGAATGTCGCGAAGACGGTCAGAGAGATTGTTGCTGCAGTTGCTCGAAGAGGCGATGAAGCGCTCATCGAATACACGAAACATTTTGACGGAGCGACAATCACAACGGATACGCTCAGGGTTACTGAACACGAGATGGCAGCCGCCCGGGAAGGGCTGGAGCCGCAGCTCATGGAGGCTCTCGAGATCTCTGCCCAGCGGGTGCAGGACTTTCACCGTCACGCGGTTCCGCAGGACTGGGATTACACTGACGGGTTCGGCAATGTGCTGGGTCAGAAGTGCACACCCCTCGAGCGGGTCGGTATCTATATTCCGGGAGGTAAAGCGTCCTACCCCTCCTCACTCATCATGACCGCTGTACCTGCGCTGACTGCGGGGGTCAGGGAAATCGCGGTTGTATCGCCTCCCTCCTCCTTCGAGGCCCCATCTGCACTCTGTGCGGCATTGTGTCTCATAGGTTGTACTGCCGAGGTCTACCGGGTGGGTGGTGTTCAGGGAGTGGCGGCACTCGCTCTGGGAACGGAGAGTATACGCAGTGTCGACAAGATCGTGGGTCCCGGTAATATCTATGTTGCAATGGCAAAGAAGGAACTCTTCGGACATGTCGATATCGATATGGTGGCGGGACCGAGCGAGGTGCTCATCATTGCCGACGGGACCGTGGACCCGCGCCTCACTGCCGTGGACCTGCTGGCCCAGGCTGAGCATGACGAGGATGCGCGGGCGTTCTGTGTGACCCTGTCTGCGGAGCATGCCTTGCAGGTAAAGAGATGGACACTCGAGCTTGCAGCGGCAAGCCCCCGCCGGGAGATCGTTGCAGAGTCCATTACGCGCAATGGAAGAATCTATGTGGTAGATGATATGGAAACCGCTCTTCGTATCGCAAATGTGATTGCACCCGAGCATCTTGAACTTCAGATTGAAGATTCAAGAGCGGTTCTGCCGAAAATAAAGCATGCGGGTGCAATATTCCTCGGCTGGACCTCTGCCGAGGCCTATGGTGACTATGTTGCAGGCCCGAGCCATGTGCTCCCGACGGGAGGAACCTCCCGTTTCTTTTCGCCGCTGAATGTGCTGAGCTTTATGAAGTTCTCGAGTATCATTGAGATGTCGGAGAGGGGAATGCGGGAGCTCAGCGGCCCTGCATCGGTACTGGCAGATGTCGAAGGCCTGAGCTCGCATGGAGACTCGGTCAGATTAAGATTGGACAGGGGAAACTAGCATGGCAAAAAAACGGCAGGGTACAATCAGCAGAAAGACAAAAGAGACGGATATAGAGACCGTATTCGGTATCGATGGTGTCGGCAACTATGATATTGATACCGATGTGCCTCTGTTCACCCATCTGTTGGAGCTGTTCACCAAGCATGGGCAGTTTGATCTCGTGCTGCGCGCCCATGGTGATGTCGAGGTCGATTTTCATCATCTCATTGAGGATGTCGGCATTGTACTGGGACAGGCGTTCCGGCAGGGAATAGGCGACAAGAGGGGTATAACTCGCTACGGAACGGCCCATGTTCCCATGGACGAGGCGCTCACCCGGGTTTGTATTGATGTCTCGGGCAGACCCTATCTCAACTATGAGGTTGCCCTTGCGGAGCCTCTCATCGTCAGATTCAACGCACAGCTTGCCGAGGAGTTTTTCCGCGCTTTTGCATACAGTGCAGAGATCACCCTACATATAGACCTCATACGGGGAAGAAATGCACATCACGCCGTTGAGGCCGTGTTCAAGGCATTCGGCCTGGCACTCCGGATGGCCTCAGACGTACGGAACCCGGGAGGAGATATCCCCTCCACCAAAGGAATGCTCTGAGAGTAATGATCACAATCATTAACATAGGTATAAGCAATATCAAGTCCATTACCCGCGGTTTCATGACACAGGGATATCAGGTCAGGATCACTGAGGACCCGGAAGACGTCCGGAAAGCGGATTCACTTGTTCTGCCTGGAGTAGGCGCTTTCCCAAAGGCCATGGAAGTATTGCGGCAGCGCGGGCTTGTGGAGGCAGTTCAGGAACATGCTGCACGCGGAAACCCTCTCATCGGTATATGCCTCGGCATGCAGCTCCTCTTCACCGACAGCAGTGAACACCACCACACGGAGGGTCTTGGTCTCATACCGGGCCACGTGGTGCAGTTTCCCAGGGATCGCCCGGTCCCGCACATGGGATGGAACTCCCTCACGCAGACGGGACAGAGCCTGCTCTTCGAGGGCATTCCCGATCCTTCCGATTTCTATTTCGTGCACTCCTACTATGTCGAGCCGGACAGGAAGGAGCATGTAATCGGCACCAGCGATCATCACGGTCGGTTCGCGGCAGCGGTGCAGAAGGAGAACATATACGGTACACAGTTTCATCCTGAAAAGAGCCAGACCCACGGTCTCAGCCTCCTTCGCAACTTTGCCCACCTCACCGAAGCCGACTGAGACAGCCTAGTTTGCGGCCATTGGAACGAATACAACGGCAAAGAGAACGGCAATGGCACATACCCTGTTGAACACGATCGGTGTA
>JAGLSF010000125.1 GCA_023136305.1 Spirochaetota bacterium | reverse complement strand
AAACTTTTATTGAGCTATGAGCTTCCCTTCATACTTGCCGTCCTGGTTCCCATTATCAAGTCCGATTTCTCGCTCAAACTCGGAGAGATACTTACCTTCCAGACACAGAGCGGCTCGTTTGCGTTGAGCGTGTCGGGCATACTCGCACTCATCGTGTTTGTTCTGGTGATGCAGGCGAAGCTTGCCTTTGTCCCCTTCGACATACCGGAAGCGGAAACGGAGATTATCGCGGGACCGCTCACCGATTATTCCGGGACGAGCCTTGCCCTGTTCAAGCTGATGAAGAACATGCTGCTTTTCACGCTACCCTTTTTCATGGTAATCCTGTTTCTCGGGGGGTTTCACCTGAACGGTATTCAGATACTCTACAGTGTCCTCAAATACATTGCCATACTGGTGGTGATTACGGTTATACGGAACACCAACCCGCGCCTGCGTATCGACCAGGCCATGAAGTTTTTCTGGGGGCCGGTAACCGCGGTCGCCGTCGTTGCAGTTATCTTCGCGTTACTGGGGATGTGAAATGAGCTTTGCCGTAAATGCCATGTTGAAATCGCCGTGGGTGTTTCACCTGTCCACGGGGAGCTGTAACAACTGTGATATTGAAATTCTCGACTGCCTGACGCCGCGTTTCGATATTGAACGGTTCGGCATGCTGCTGGTGGGGAGCATAAAACATGCTGACGTGCTTCTCGTTACAGGCTCATGCAACCGCAAGTCCGCGGGCAGGCTGAAGACGCTCTACGAACAGGCACCACAGCCCTGTGTGGTGGTTGCAATCGGTGAATGTTCTCTCTCGAGGGGTCTGTTCATACACAGCTACAACTGCCCCGTACCGCTCGACAAGATCATACCCGTCAGTGTGTACATACCCGGCTGCCCGCCGAAACCCGAGGCAATAATCGGGGGTGTGGTAAAACTCATTCAGAAGGTGAAGGGAACATGAGAACGCGGGAACAGGTACTTAAGGACCTTCAGACACGGTTCAAGGACGATATCGTTGACCTCCTTGACAAGTCGCCCAAGCGGGTGTACATGGAGATAAAGCCCGAATCAATCGTACGGGTCGGGTCGTACATATTCAAGGACCTCGAGGCACGTTTCAATATCGCGTCAGGTGTGGACGCGCGCAGCCATATTGAGATTCTCTACCACTTCTCCCTGGAGTACATCAACCTTCTCATCTCTCTGCGGGTGAAGCTCGACAGGAAAAAACCTGTCATCGATTCCCTGACAACGGAGTTCAAGGCTGTAAACTGGATCGAACGTGAAATGAGCGAGCTGCTCGGCATCGAGTTCAAGGGGCATCCGGAGATGAAGAGACTGCTCCTGCCGGACGAGTGGCCTGAGGGTGTGTATCCGCTGAGAACGGATTATGAGGAGTGGGACAAGAATGCAATCAGAGATAGGGGTGTGTGATGGCTAAATCGGTAATACCCATTGGACCCTGGCATCCCCTTCAGGAGGAGCCTGAATTCTTCACGCTTACGGTGGACGGCGAGACGGTTGTGGACATGGACGTGAGCATCGGCTACAACCACAGGGGAATTGAGAAACTCTCGGAGATGAAGTCCTTTGATCAGGCGACCTTTGTGATCGAACGTATCTGCGGCATCTGCTCCACCTCCCATCCCTTTGCCTACACGAGGGCGGTGGAGGATGTTATTCCTGTGGAGGTTCCCGACAGGGCAAAGTACATCCGCACCATCATTGCCGAGACGGAGCGCATACACTCCCATCTGCTCTGGCTCGGCCTTGCCGGCCATTTTCTCGGGTACAACACTATATATCACTGGGTGTGGAAGCTGCGGGAGGAGATTCTCGACGTTTGTGAGATCCTGACTGGGAACCGCAACAACTACGCCATATTCAAGCCGGGCGGGGTCAGGCGTGATTTTAACATGGATGATATACCACTCGTTCTCAGGAAGATAGACGGCATCATACCCACGGTGGACCGGCTGAAGAAAGCCATTCTCGACGACCCGGTGCTCCACGCCCGGTTGAAGGGAATCGGCATACTCACCAAGGAGGAGGTAATCGACTACTCTGCACTGGGCCCCACGGCGAGGGCATCGGGTGTTGCAAAGGACGTGCGAAAGGACGCACCCTACGGAGCCTATGACCGGGTGGACTGGGACATGATCGTCACCGAGAACGGCGATGTCTTTGACAAGGTCGTGGTGCGGGTGCTCGAAACCTACGAATCCATCAAGATAGTCAAGACCTGCATTGCTGAGCTCCCCGGTGGAGAGATCGACCTCAATATCAAGGATATCCCCCCCGGCGAGGGCATAGGCGCGCATGAAGCGCCCCGCGGCGAGACCTTTCACTACATACGCAGCGACGGAACCAACCGGCCTGCAAGGCACAAGGTGCGTGCTCCCACGTTCATGAACCTGCCGACCTACAAGGCGACCGTCATCGGTGAGACAATATCGTATGCGACCATCATACTCGCAGCCATCGACCCCTGCTACTGCTGCACAGAGAGGATGGCGGTGCGCGATGTGGAGGGGAAGAGGCTGTTCGGAGGTCCCGACCTGGTGAAGCTCTCACAGGAGAAGACCGCAAGAATGAAGAGGGAGATGGGGATGCCATGAAATTACCGAAAGCACGCGAGCTCGTGGAAGCAATAAAGGCCCTTATTGTGGGGCCCTACACCTCCAAATTTCCCTACAAGCCGCATGTTCCGTACAAGAGCTTCAGGGGACAACCGAAGTACGATCCCGACAAGTGTGTTGGCTGTCTCGCCTGCGAACAGGTATGTCCCGCTGAGGCGATCGGGCATGAGGACATTACCGACGGTGGAGAAGCGAAGCGAGTGATGTACCACTACACCGATACCTGCATATTCTGCGGAACCTGCGAGCTGGCCTGCATCGCCGATAATGAGGGGATAAAGCTGTCCAATGACTGGGAGCTGGCCTTTTTCGACCGCAAAACCGAATCCTTCGAAACAATCGACAAGGAGCTCCAGCTCTGTGAGATATGCGGAGAGGTCATTGCCTGCAAGGACCATCTGAGATGGATATCAGAGAGAATCGGTGAGCTGAGCTTTTCGAGCCCCACCCTCTACTACTCGAAGCTCAAGGAACTGGGCGTCATTGATGAGAACATCGTCTCAGCGCTGCGAGACTCCGGCCGCTCGGACAGGTTTAAGATTCTGTGTGCGCGCTGCAGACGTGAAACCACCCTCACCTAACACCTTATGAACAATTCCTTTAAAGACATATTCAGGGGCAGGACGGTCTTTGTCGGCATAGGAAATGAGCTGCGCAGCGATGACGGAATCGGACCCCTCGTCATTGAGAGATTGCGGGACAGGATAGACTGTCCCTGCATCAATGCAGGTCAGGTGCCTGAAAACAGCTTCGGGGCGATCGTGAAGGAGCAGCCCGACACGGTCGTCATCATCGACGCCGTGCAGCTCTTCATGAAACCAGGGGCCTATCAGCTTCTGACAGAAGAGGATATTCTGAAAACTGGATTCTCCACCCACACCCTTTCACCCGCCGTTTTCATGCAATACCTGAGGGAGGCTGTCGATGCTGATGTGTATCTGCTCGGTGTTCAGCCTCGCAGTACTGATTTGGGACAGGGGCTGACTGCCCCGCTCGAGGACAGCCTCGATGAGCTTGTCAACCTGATTGCCGCGGCAAGAGAGCAGCCCTAGTTTTCCTCCCGGGCAGATGCGACCCTCTGCGTAGAGGTTCACTGACGGTTGATTTTTTTCAGTGTAAGTGCCATTATGGAAACAATTGTGTAAGGGGTTTTTTGGCGCAGGAGAATTCGCTATTCCCTTATCCCAATCAAGCAGAGACCGATAATGTTTAAGAAGTTATTTACTTGATTGGTGTGAGGATTACTATGGGCTTACTGGAAAAAGCTCTGCAGCACTACAGTCTGGAGACTGAAAAAAAAATGGCCGGGTTGCTGGCACGGGCAGCGCTGTACTCAAAGTCCCTCGAGTCAACGGCCCTTCTGCCCACCGGTCTGCATGCAAAGGCCGAACGATTCCTCAGGGAGAGTCAAAGAGAAGGTCTCTACGTCAAGGCACAGAGGTTCGGTGAAGCCCAACTCCCCCGGGGTATGAAGGTGGGGAAGGTGGGGCTTCTCGAGAAGGCCCTTCGGTTTGCCGCTGAAAGTGCATTTGTTGAGGAGGAAGAAGAGGTCTTGACAGAAGGCGTCCGGGTACCTGAGCTGGAAAAGGTCGCGGCTGCAGCTCCGGCAGAGGTCGCCGGAGAACCGCTTCCTGAGAAGGTTGTATCCCGGGGTGAAGTGAAAGAGGAAGAAGAGGCCCCTGAACCAGAATCCCTGCCGCAGATCTTTGAAGAACTCCTCATACAGGGAGATCCCCTGGAACTCCTGAAACGATTTGCAGAGGTTGTGGCCTCCGAGGGGTATGCAGCATTCTGCACCGCCCTTCTCGAAACCTGCATGGGGCTTGGAAAGGGCAAGTGCGCATTTCTCATAACCGCGCAGCGGAGAGGCTATCGGGAAGATGAATCCGTCATATCGGACAAAATCGACCTCGCCCCTTCAGGCGGTCGGCGCAGGAGGATCAGCATCGGTAAATCATCGAAACTCATACGCCATATTTCAGAAAAGCGGGAATCGGTCATTTCACTGAGGAGTATAAAGGATGAGAAGGTCCTCGAGGCCTGTATTCCTCTCTCACCCTATGAATCATGGACCGTCCTGCCCATCTCTCTCGGCGAATATGTTGCAGGTTTCATTCTCCTGGGAAATCAGCCGAAAAGTACCAGCATGCCGAGGGAACAGCTCATCACTCTTGCAAGGCTCGCCTCATTTTTCATTGTTCCAGCCGTTATCGAGAGAAATGCAGGCGATGAGGTGGAAAAACTTTCAACGCAGCGTGAAGAGCTGCTATCCCTGCTTCAGCTTTACAATTACTCGATCATGTCTCAGTTGAACATCTCAGAGGTATTTGCGAATATAGTGAGGCAATTTGAAATACAGACAGGCGTCGTGCTGGCAGGGTGGGACGGCAGCGGATCTCCGGAGGTCATTACAGCGGTCGGCCTCTCACCACGAGGGGTGGCGCGTTACCGGGTATCGAAATCCGACAGGGAAATAAAGGCAATTCTCCGCGAAGGAACAGCAGGCATACCTGATAATATGGACAAGAGGCTGAACGGTTTTTTAAAAGAGGACAGGGAGAGGGTCAATACCTTTATCGTCGTACCCATTCAATTTTACGGACAGACCCTCGGTGTGGTCAACATTCACCGCATGAAGGGCGTGACCAGCAGATTGACCAATCGGGTGACGAACGTCCTGCAGCATATTGCACAGAGTCTGGTGCCCTTCCTCCTCTACAATCGGATGATCAATATCGCACCTTTTGAGGTTTTCGAATCCCTGCTCGAGCGTGAAGCAAAACGTGCGAGAAAGAGACGGTCGTCCCTCCACGTTGTGGCCTTCAAGATAAAGAATTTCAAGGCCATCATGCGCGAAAAGGGATTTGACCGGTACAGGAGAATCCTCGATCGGTTCAGCAATCTGATACGAAAGAAAGTGGCGGAGTGGGGTGTGGTGCACATTCTCTCTCTGAACAAGGTCGTGCTTCTGTTCGTTATGAAGGATACTGACGAGGCAACTGACCTTATCAGAGAGGTCAAGTCGGCGGTATCGGATATGCTCGAGAAAGAGAAAGAGAAGCTTCCGCTCACCTTTTCGCCCTTACGAACCATATATCCCAATGAGAGCAGGAGTGTCTCGGAGATCCTCCAGTTGATCGAGTAGATGGCCCGGCCAGTATCCGATGAACAGAGAGCACGCTTCGAAGAAAATCTGGTCTTTCTCCGCCGCCACTCTCCCGCACTCTACAGCAAAATACTCCTTCAATCCAAAGACCCGGTCTTCGAGACAACCTCAGGCGGTACACTCACAATGAAGTTCCATGGACGCTACGTGGAGTCCCGCTACAGCCCAGCACAGGGCCAGACATCACAGGGAGATCCCGGGAGACACATCACCGAATCAAGGGGACACATCACTTATTTGGGCAGCGGCCTCGGGCATCATATCAACCAGCAGCATACAGCCGGTAGCGGGGGACTTCTCGTTGAAAAGGACATCGGTATTTTCAGGGCAGCGCTCTATATCATTGAACCTGAGATCCTGCGCTCCCTCATTCTTCTCATCGATGAGGATGTATCAGCAGTGGAGAGGGCGATCTCACAGCATGCCGGAG
>JAGLSF010000124.1 GCA_023136305.1 Spirochaetota bacterium | reverse complement strand
GATTAGATTGTTTTAGTCTGCAATAAATAGTCAATTCCTGTACCTTTTTATGATTGAGAGGAGTCTAAGGTAAAACATCGTTGACATGCATATGCATATTCATTATATTTATGTATAGAGGTGTGAGATTATGAGAACTACAATTGATTTGCCCAATGACTTGAGGCAAAAATTAATCTCTGAATCTGCGGCAAGGAACCAGAAAGGTTTTTCATCTATAATAGTCGAAGCCCTGAGGAACTATTTTGATTTAAAAGGAAATGGCAGAAAGAAAGCGATTCACAAATTAAAAGGGTGCTTGAGCGAGGAAGAGTATTTGCTGGAATTAAAAAGAATTAACGAGGGGCGAAGAAATTGGCGGACATAATCTTGCTGGATACAGGAATTGTATTTGAATTTTTCAGCAATAAAAAATCTTCTTCAAAAACTGAAAAACTTCTTTTTGAATCCAGGGCTGCACTTTCAACTATTACGTTATTTGAGCTGTTTAACGGCGTTACCAATGCAACACATATCGAACAGAGAGAACAGTTTGTTACACTGTGCTCTTTGATCGATTTTACAGAATCTATTGCAAGAAAAGCGTCTGAAATTTATACAAAGTTGAAATTAACGGGTGATGTAATTGATACGGTAGACATTATGATTGCAGCGAATGCCGTGCAGAGAAAATTCCCTCTTTTTACAACAAACAAAAAACATTTTGAGCGGATACCCGGTTTAACCCTTTATTAATTGCTCCTTCATCTCGATTAACCAAACGACCACTACAACTCTACTCAACCTTTATTACTTCAGAATGATGTTTTGTCAAACAAATTGGGATAAGAGGATGCAGCACTTTTGGGGTGGTAAAAAGATCGCACCTTCTCCTGTAAAATCATCATATCTTGACTTACAGAACAGGAAGCGGATCAGGAGGTCTCTGTTACCACCTTATCGAAGGGAAAAGCAAGGGAGTTTCATGAGTACGTTTTCCCTAGAGCTGTTCCGAGAAAAGAAGGAACCTTTTCTAATCAGGAGACTCAAGGAGATACACAAATCCAGCTTCCGACTCTGTCTTTAAGCCATCCTTGGCTTGCACAGTATCTCCAATACGCGATACTCCTTGATCTTACGGGCGAAAGCGGGAATCGCAACGATTGCCGTGTCCACACCCTCATCAGTACCCCCGATCGAAATCACCTCGGTCTTGGGAGTGATAATCCCTGCCTCGAGCGCCATGATCGATATCTCAACCGTTACTTTCATTCCCTGGGAAAAAAAACGCAGGGTATCAGAAACAATGGTTCCCGTGGTGTGTTCCCCATAAAATCCCTCCGGTACTCCGTCAGCCAGGGCGTGCAGGCCGGTCAGCACAGTTACACCCGCCTCTTCGACGCGCACCCTCTCATCCTCAGTCATCCTCCAGCCCACGTCGTCGAAGGTCGGTGAGATGCTCACGGCTGTGATACGAGTATCCGTATCGCTAAATACCTGCGCTGCCTGCAGAGCCGAATAGCCATGCGTTGACGCTATCACCACTTCACTGATTCCAAGCTCCAGCGCTCTGCGCTTTGCAATCTCAAGTGTTTTCCCGGTGTTCTCCTTGCCCCGCTTCTTGAAGTAAACAATACCGCCTTCCATGCTAAAGACCTCCCCCTCTCCGCATATACGGAAACCAGGTTTCCTGTCCCTGACAAACCTAGTATATCTTATCCCAATAAAAAATTATCGCAATGCATAATTCGGTCATGCTCAAATAATACATACCCAGCGCAACACAATACCTCAGGTATACTGTTTCATCACATTAACGAGGTCTCACACATTGATCGGATAGGAGCGAAAATGCTCTGACGCGTTGTAAAAGGCATGTACATTGTCCATCGGCGTGGTCGCCTGCACATTGTGGGAAGAGCAGAGGATGTAGCCCCCTCCAGGCGCAAGCTGCTCCAACCGCAATCTGACCTCACGCTCCACGTCTGCAGGTGTGCCAAAGGGAATGACCTTCTGATCGTCAACCCCTCCCCAGAACGAGAGCCTCTTCCCGAATCTCTTTTTAAGGCGTGCCGGGTCCATGGCAAGGGGCTGCACCGGGTTGAGCACATCCACACCGACCTCGATGAGGTCGTCAATGATCGGCTCGATTGAGCCGCATATATGGGTTGCGATACGAACATCACTCTTGACACTTCTGTACTCCTGAAAGAGCTTCCCGTAGCGGGGTTTGATGAACTCACGCCAGAGGTCGGGGGATATGAGCATCCTGTCCTGTGTGCCCACATCGTCCCCTGCAAGGAGCATATCACATCCCCGCCTGATCATCTGTATGCCCGCCCTGCGATGAAACTCCATGACCATGTCCATGAGCTGATGAGCATAGTCCTTGTTGGTGAGCATGTCCTGCAAAAACTGCATCATGCCACGCAGATACCAGGGGGTCTCGAAAACCGATCCGAGCACCCCTCCGACAATGCAGTGGGTATTGCCATAGCGTGCTACCAGGTCTTCCACCTCCCTGTACTGCTCCGGCTCATCGGGGTCGGGTGGACTGAAGGAGTCGAGCTTGGAATCGTCACCTGCAAGGGGATGGGAAACAATCTCCGTGTATTTTGCCTTGCCACCTGCATAGCGGACCTGCTGCCATGTTATTCCCCAGGGGCACACGTACTGCTCCTCATCGCTCATGTAAAATGATGACACGATGCCCACGAAGGACATGAGACAGTCATGCCCGAGCTGTACACGCATCTCATAGACGTCGCGGGACCCGGTTTCTCTTATCAGTGACGCCTCGATCTCAGGCGTGATCCAAAGATCGAGTGGTACCCGGTCCGGCTCCCTGTGCGCAAGGGCAATCTGAACACGTTCCTTGGATGTCATGCATGCCTCTCTATAGCTTGACTGACTGCCAGGTGGCGCCGCTGCAGGGGGGGTATATGTCGAACTGAGTCAGGCCGCGATACCGGGGGAAACGCTGATGATACTTCTCGCTCCACTGCCCGATGAAGTTCTCCGCCTGACTTTCCTGGATAACGGCATAACAGCTCCCGCCAAAACCCCCCCCGAATCCTGTGGCGCCAAGGGCACCGAGTTCATTGGCGGACTGCTGAAGATAGTCGACTTCGTCAGCTATGTTCTTCAGATATTTTCTTGAAAGATCGTGGGATTCATTGATCAACCTGCCGTATGCTTCCATCCTCGGCTTTTTCAGCCATTCGACTGCTTCGAAAATGATTTCCCGTTCCCTGAAAAACTGGTAGGACCGTGTGAGCAGGCTTTTATCCCCCTTCAGCTGATCTGTTGCCGCTTCTGTTCGCTCACGAAATGAAAGTTCGGGATAAAAATCCCTCAACAATGTATGCTCTGTACCGTTTGCTTTATTCAGTGCCTGCACCGCCCGTGCAGCGTCTCCGGACAGACGGTTGTACTTCGCCATGGCATCCCTGGTCTTCTCGGCCTTTTTACCCGAGTAGGCAACAACGACAACGTATTCTTCCGGAATGCTCACCTTTTCAAGAAGCTGCGTTGGGCAGTACCGGCAGAAGAGGAGCCGATTTTTCTCACCGAGTATAATTGCCGTGTGATCCTCGGAACCACCGAACGTGCCGACTCCCCTGTCGCCCTTCAGGTCACCGAAATCCAGACCGTTCTCATAGTGTGCAATGTACATCGAAAGGGTGAGCAGATAATCGTCGAGCCCCTGCTGATCAAGCTCGAGCCCCGTCTTCTTTCCATTCGATTTTATGAGGTCCGCAAATGCAGCCTCATCGATCAATTCATGCGATGCGGCAAAGATGAGGAAATCTGTTATCACCTTTGCCGAAGACCCCGAGGTCCCGCCGCCGATAGGTATGTCCCCGAAAAAAACGGCCTTCACATTCCCCAGGGGGGGGAATCCCGAATCGAGGAGATTTCGGTTGAGCCTTTCGGCAACCCGGTGCGTGTAGTTGGAGCCCATTCCCTCGCTCATCATCTCCGGCCCATCCTTCTTCATACGCAGCACCGTCTCGCCCAGTTCCCTGTCTACATTCACAAAATGGGATGTGCCGTCACTGCAGGGAGCGGCAATGGCAAAGAAATTTTTCGGTCCTGTGAGGAGCAGGGTCTCGCCGCCCTGATAGTCGGTGTGCTTGCCCAGCAGTTCAACCCGGTTGGGAACAGCAATGAGATATACCCTGTTCCCGGAATAAGATGTATCGAAACGATTCCTGAATATATTCCACACTTTGTTGAGCATTGCACGCTTCGATATGAGTATCTCTCTGTTGTCCCCGAACAGTTCCCTGTACAGGGAATCGCCTTCAATGGTTTTCTCAACAGCTGTTTTCATTGCAGGTATTGTCCTTGAGTTTTCAACCCTACTGCGGTCCTAGTATTTCAGTGCCCCGAGAATAATACCCTCGACCACAAACTTCCAGACCAAAATAGCCAGGATAAGTGATGGGATGAGTGTAATGAATACACCCGCCATGAGCATTCCCCAGGCCACATCCGTGTTCGTGGAAAGAGCTGCCATGGCAACAGAGAGCGTTCGCGTTCTATCCGTCCCGGATAGTATCAAGCTGTAGAGGAACTCCGAGTAGGAGAGCATAAAGGCAAACAACCCTGTTGCCACCATGCTCGCAGTGGAGAGGGGGAGAACTATCTTTGTGAACACCTGCATGCGGCTTGCACCATCAACCGTTGCAGCCTCCTCTATGTCAATTGGAATTCTCCTGAAAAAGACACTCAATATGAGAACCGTGAAGGGGAGCGTCAGAAGGCTGTGCACCAGGATGATGGCAATCTTCGTGTCCAGAAGACCCATGGCCTGGACGATCAGGTAAAAGGGAACTGCCAGGGCTGCGGCGGGTAGAAGTCGGCACATGACGATGCCGAGGAATGTGGCGGACTTGCCCCTGAACCGTACCCGTGCAAAGGCGTAGGCAGCCATGCTGCCGCAGACAATATTGACACCCATGACTGAGATCGCAATGATGGCGCTGTTGAGCATGGAGTTGGGTATCTGCCGCGCCTCCTGTGTTATCATCCCTCGCATGGCTCCCCGCTCCTCATAGGCTTGCGGCACAATACCCAGGAATATGTACTTGTAGTAGGCCAGGGTCGGCTTCATTGAGAACCACTTCGGCGGATAGGAGAGAAGCGCCGCATCGGGCAGGATGCCGCCGATGAGCGTCAGCAGCAGAGGGCTGATGCAGAAGAAGAATACGACGAGAGCCAGAAAATGTATCAACACTTTCTTTGCCACTTTCATACCCCTACTCCTTCACCATGATATCGGATGGAATAGCCTTTAAAATAACCATGATGAGTGCAAAGGTTATCACTGCCATGATGACGCCGAGGGCAGCCCCGGTCCCGAAGTTCAGAAGCTTGAAGGCCTCAGCCCATATGAAATAGGAGAGAAGGGTTGTGGCCCCCCCGGGACCCCCCGCTGTCATCGAATAGACCGTATCATAACTGGTAAGACCCATGATGCACTCGTATATCAGTGCGATGATGAGCATACCCTTGATCTGAGGAATCGTGATAGAGACCAGCCTTCGAAAGGGACCAGCACCGTCCACCTCTGCGGCGTCATAGATCTCCTTGGAGATGGTCGTGAGAGCGGCCATGAGCAGAATGGTTGCGAAGGGAACCATTGTCCATATATGTGCGATACTCACCGACAGCTTGGCCAGACGAGCGTCCATGAGCCATGGTATGTAATTTTTAATGATGCCGAACTTCAACAGAAATCCGTTGAGCAGTCCCCATTGACCGTGGAAGATCCAGAGCCAGAGAATACCTGCCGCAGAGCCGGGTATGGCCCAGGGTAGGAGCACCACGGGCCTGAGAACTGCCCTCCCGAAGAACTTGGTGAGGAGCAGCCGGGCAATCCCGAGGGAGATGATCACGGTTGCCGGTGCCGTTGTCACCGTAAACAGGAGTGTGTTCAGGAGCGCCTCTTTAAAGTAGGGGCTTGTCAGTACCTCCTTGTAGTTCTTCAATCCCACAAAGGGAGTGGTGGGAAGCACGAGGATTATCTGATGCAGGCTGTTCCATATGGCATATCCGACAGGAAAGGCGGTGAAGAGAATAACGAGGATCACTACAGGAAACAGCCACTCGATGGGATATCGGGAATACTTGAGTTCCTGCATATATACCCCTGTTTTCATAAGGGAATGCGCACGAGCCCCACTGCCCGTGCGCATTCATTAATTTCAACCACTGGTGAAACGATCAGCCCGTAAGCAGCTGCTTGTA
>JAGLSF010000123.1 GCA_023136305.1 Spirochaetota bacterium | reverse complement strand
TCAACCCTTACAGCGCAAATGCCTTCAATCGTGAAAGTCTTGTTTTTCGAGAGACTTCGTGCAATGATATTGGGCTCGTAATTGAGCTCGCTGGCCGCACTGAGAACCTTACTTCTGGTTTTTTCACTGATCTTGGCGGAATTGTTGAGTACACGGGATACGGTGGACTTCGAAACCCCTGCTCTCCGGGCCACATCCTCCAATATCGGCAGCTTATCCATCACATGACCTGACAGTATAATCGAAGTTTAGTGCAACCGGTTTCACGATTATCTATGATTTATCTGTATAAATGATACAATTTTTACGGGAAAATGACCTTGTTTCGTAAATATCAGCTCAATATGGATGGAAAATCAGATCGGTATTAATAAAATTATGCAACCGTTTGCATGATTTTACACAGAATGGAGATTCGTGTCAAGAAAAAAAAGAGACCGATGATATATGGGCACACGCGTAGGTATCACCCTCGAAGGGAATTCCGCTATCACCGGGTGTACAGACAACAGCTCACGTAGGGGTTATTGGGGCGCCGGAAACCTGGTAGTTACCGGCTGCTCCGAAGATCTTTTGATCGGTCATGTTTGATGTCATAGGTTTTCAGTATCCTGCTCTTTGCTGCACGGGCCTTTCTCCTGTCCAGGATGATCCTGTCGCCCATGGTTGTTTCGATCACGTGATAGGGCTCTCTGTTCTCCCTGACCGCCGCGACCATGTCATCTATATGCGTGATCTTTTTACCATTCACCCGTGAAATGATTTCATAGTACAAGTATTCGTAGCCCACATTCACCTCATCGGATAGTACATCCATGATGATGACAATCTGCTCATCAGCCTCACGTCGTTCACCGTAATAGTATGCATATGAGAGATTGAGCGGCGTCCCCCCCAGATTGTAAAGGAGGTTTTCCGTCAGAGGCATGAAGATAAAACCTGCAAAGATATAATATGTTGGCTCATTGTAGGGTTTCTCATCTCTTCCGCCGGCATGCATGGTGAGTGATATACTCTTCTGATAGATTGCCTTTTCCCTGAGAACTTCAATTCTGATACGCTCTCCGATCTGCCGCTGCTGCACGATATAGTTGAACTGCATTCTCTCCTCGTCCCGAAAAGGAACCGTCCCGTCACTTGCTACCTGCACACCATCGATCGAGAGAATAATATCGCCCTCCTCCAACTGGCCCCGTACCGGTGACCCGGGATGCACCTTGCGAACGAGAATACCGGTCTGCTCCTCATTCATTCCGTAGAAGCTGCGCATATCCTGATTATCCATAGTCTGATAGGATATTCCCAGTTCGGGTATACCATCGTAATTCCCGTCCTCGATGTCCTTCAGAAAATGTGTGAGAATGGGTACAGGAACAATATAGCCCTCATTCTCACCCTGCCCCATCTGCATGGCAATGCCGATCAGCTTGTTATCGGCGATGACCGGGCCTCCGCTGTTTCCGGGATTAATTGCAGCGTCGATCTGACAGGTGAGTAGACTCACGTTGGAGTGAACGTAGTGCTCGTGACTCACTCGCGAAACAATCCCCTTGGTGACGGTAAGCTGCTCATTCCAGTTCGGATACCCGTACACCTCGATCTCGTCTCCCACACTCGCCAGCTCACCGATATCAAAGGGCCTCGAGTCGGGATAAAAGTTACTGTTGTGCACCTTTAAAAGGGCTAGATCGCTGTCATGGGCGATGAAGAGCACCTTTGCGATATACTTCTTCGTCTGCCCCGTGCGCTTCACCTGCATGAATGTGCTGTTATTCACCAGATGTGCATTCGTCAGTATATACTGGTCATGGATAATCGCACCTGACCCCTCAACATTGTACCTTCCCTGCACCTGCCATGGATTGAAGTAGTCGTATTCTCTGGTGGTTACATATATCTTTACCACATTTTCCCTGATGCTGCCCCCATTGGCACGAAACGCTGATGATACAGCAATGAACAGTACCAGTGCAACAATGATATAGGTCGATTTTTTCACCTGTATACTCCTTATGAACGCTCCTTCAGTAAGACTCATACCTATTACTATAGCTCATTTTCAGGTCGAATTTCATGGGATTTTCCCATTCCCGGTCTGTGAATGTACTCTTTGTTTTGACATTTCTCATTATCGGATTTATGGTAGAGGAAAGACAGCATTTCTATTAACGGGAAGGAGAACACTTATGACCTTTAAGGATAGAATGGACAAACTGATCGGCAAGGGCAAGGTCACCTCCAAGGAGGTGTTCGAGAAGGGCAAGGTCACCTCCAAGGAGGTGTTCGAGAAGGCCAAGGTAAAAACCAAGGAACTGAAGGAGAAGACCTCCCTGAAGATGGAGATACGGCATCAGGAACGCCAGGCCGAAAAGAAGCTTGCCAAGCTTGGCTCCACCGTGTACGACATTCTCATGACAAAAGGTCAGGCAACGATCTCCAAGAGTACAGCTGATATCAAACCAGTGCTGCAGGAGATTGAGGAGATCGAGAAAAAAATCGATGCTGCGGAAGCAGAGCTGAAGAAGCGGCGCTGACCGTCCCGATCAGCCCGACCTAGCGAAGCGATATCTTTTTTATCTTTTTTATCTTTTATTCAGAGGAATTTTTATCCCCACTTGTAGTGCAGTGCCATATCCGGATCATATGCTGCCCTGCGTTTGACGCATGGATGTCGTGTGCAGAGTTTACAGCTCTTGAAATCGACCTCAGTGGGAAAGTGTATTCCTGAAACCGATTTGATCGGATCCATGACATTGCTCTCAGTCAGTTTCACACCGATCAATCCCTCGACATCTCCAAACAGTGAAAAGAGTACAGGCTGCTGCGAGACGGGCCAGTCCTTCAGAGACCCGGGGTTCATGTGCGCCATGGTCCCCGGCTGGAACCGGGCCTGCATGTGCGCTTCGAGATGCAGGAGCGCCTCCTCGAGAATGCACTCCTTGACCGCATCGAGGCAGTACTCCCGCATGACATCACCCTTTTCCACCGGTATAGTTTCGAGCTCACGGCCTGCAGTCACGATATAGGGAAACACACGCTCCGCCTTTTCGAGGTTTTTTCGTAGTATCCTGCTGTGAAACTCCACACCCTCGACCGTCACACTGTCTTCGGTTCTCCCGTCAAGGTAGGAGACCTTGAAAAGCACCTTCGGCTTCGCGACCGGAAGCACTTCCCCGATGAGCTCATCAAAAAGTACTTTAAATGAGGGGCTCTTTCCGCCCATGTGGAGGCGTTCCATCATCCCGTCCGCATCGAGGGTCACAGCTATGTCATCAAGTATATCCATGAAATTGCACGCTCCACATCGATTAGTGTTATATGATTCACCCGCAGGTTACACTGCACCCAGGGACTTCACCTTCATCTGGATGACAACGAATGCACCGAGACCGAATAAAACCACAACGGCCCACACAAATATGCCGACACCCGGGATGAAGCGCACGAGCCTGATCAGGAAGAGTCCCAGCACGAAGGAACCGTACAGGTGGCCCGGTTTATCTGTCTCCTCCTTCATACCTAGCAGAAGCCTCCCGATGAGAAGGGCTGTAATGATCTGGCTGAGGTAGAGGGCTGCAATATAGGCCATGGAAGCCATGACGGCAAGGGTTATGCCGACAAGAGTCATGAAAGCCGCGCCGATTCCCAACGGTGCTACGAAGAGAATGAGGGCCCCCCAGCCTGCACAGGGACCTGGATGGCGCTTGATCGACTCACTCAGTCTGAAAAGCCACTTCGGCGCAATGAGTACGAATGCCAGGCCAACCACAGCCATCATCACAAAGGAGAGGATCTTGCCCAGCACGCCTGCAATGAGGACAAAAGGAAAGATGCCTCTCAACTTCTCACGAAACTCCGGGACACGGTGCACGATTATTCCAGACACCTCTGCTCCAGAAAATATGACCGCCTCATCATCGCTGATATAATACAGGTTTCCACCCACCCGTGCATTTTCCTGCAGGGTCAGTGTCTTGACCGCAAAGGTCGCGTCATCCCGCACATCATTGTTAACACTGATTGTGTTCCCGGCACCCAATATATACCCCTCTACAGGAGAGGAAATAATGATCTTCTGTCCGGCTGCGATCACATCACCTTCGATCGCCGCATCCCTACCCAGCGATACAATCCTGCCTAAGACAACCACATCGCCCTTCACCATACCATCAATGGTCAACTCTTCAGCCGCGGCATGAATCCCGTGTCCGATGGAGCCGGTGATGGTGATGGTGGTGGCAAATATCGTTGCGCTGTCACGAACGGAACCCCTGATGATGACCGTACGGGCCGCCGCATACAGGTCGCCCTCAACACTGCCGTCAATCGTGATTGTGTCTCCAGCGATAAACAGGTCCTCATACACAACCTCACCGACTGACACGACCAGGTTGCCTCCTGTACGGGCATCAAATGCTGAGGCAGCGGAAAACATGAGCATTACCGACACACTGATAATAAGAGCTTTAGATCCTGTTCTCATTATGTCCCCCCTCTCTCTTCGTATGTACTGTATACCTGTCATTCACTCCGCGTCAAGCAATTCGGTATCGCCAAAGAATATTCCTCATACTTATCATTGTAGGAAAAGAATATTCTCGTATGTTGGAATCAGAAATGGTTTGCATGTTGCATTAAGCGAGGAGCTTTGTATGCTATCTGACACTCTCTACCAGTTTATAACAGAGCATTTACTTCTTCATTTCGAGGTACAATCACCTGACCCACTGATTCAATTATTGCTGTCTCTACATTGATCACCCGACAAAAAATGACAACGGATTCGCTCATTTCAATGACTGTTCCAGTTACTATGTAGTTCGCAGATAAAGCATTTCCTGCCTCGATTGCATTATCTGTGTCCATAAGGTCAGAGAGAGAAAGCTCCTGTTCCATGAGAATCTCATCAATTCTTTCTCGTTCGAGGACCCTGTATTTGGGAACATTGGACAGATAAGATTCTGCTGTTTCATCTAATAAATCAAGAATATCTGCATGTCGATCATCTGGAAAGCTGAATCCCAATAATGCAATATTGCTGGCCTCACGTGCCTGTAAATCCAAAATGATTTCTTCGAAAAGACTATTTAGATGATCAAAAATATCACGATCATCGATCACAGGGGTTAACTCCCTGTCTTCTATCATCTTTGTGGTTTCAACTTCATCAAGCCCTGATTCCGCACCGAGTATGGTGATATACTTTTCCAGGACAGAGAGCTCGTCCTCAAAACTTTTGTCCCCGAGACGTTCCCTGGTATTGTGAAGTTCTTTTTTTATTTCATTAGCCGTATGAAGGGAACTTCTGATATCCCCTTCATAGTACTCATAACCAATTTTCTTGAGCGCCTGAGCATAGTGCAGCATCGTTGCTGCCTGTAATACGGTGGCGTTGGAAATCCCGCCACCAGGATTTTTCATATCGACAAACATGACAGAGAGTTCAATCGGGCTCATTTCCACCCTATTCCCATCTATATCGGTGTAGGAAACCTTGAGTCGGGCGATGCTCTTCATACCTTCTGCATCCTGTTTTGGTAATTCGGCCCTGATCACAATAGTCTCGAAATCACCCAGGTTTACCGTGGGAAGGAAGAAGCGTATTGGCTGTTTGATCATGATGGTCCCGTCACTGTCAAACATCTGTATCCTGTTATTATGAGCGTCGGCGGCATAAACATATCGTTTTAAATCAACTGCCACTGCTGAAAGATTGCCAAATCCTTTACCCCCTGATCCAAAACTGCCCCATGAATCAACAAATTTCGCCTCAATATCATACTTTTGGATTTTACCCGTCGAAGAATCTGCAATGTGAATATTCCCATCGAGATCGACAGCCACTCCAACAGGACTGATTCCCCTGCCATCCACCTTTGATATAAATGTCCCATCGCTTTCAAATATTTGTACCCGATTATTCCCAGAATCGGCGACATATATATTTCTATATACATCTGTTGCCACTGCAAGAGGGGTGTTCAGCTGTCCATCTTCAGACCCCTTACTCCCCCACAGGGAAATGAATGTCCCATCACCGTCAAACTTCTGTATCCTGTTGTTCCCGGAATCAGCCACGTAGATGTACCCACGTGAATCCACAGCAACACCGCTCGGCTGTTTGAACTGTGCCTCTCTGCCTCCAGGACCTCCCCACTCGGAAATGAATATCCCGTTGCCGTCAAACTTCTGTATCCTGCTGTTCCCGGAATCAGCCACGTAGATATATCCGTCCGAATCTACAGCTACACCTCTCGGCTGTTTGAACTGTGCCTCTC
>JAGLSF010000122.1 GCA_023136305.1 Spirochaetota bacterium | reverse complement strand
TGAAGCGTATATATATCGAGATGCAACACTTGTTCACTGACAGTTGGAACATGTCATATATCACATCTCCTGAATTGTGTTGAAGGCGACATGTATGGATGATATAAAGATTATAGAAGCCTGCGCTGAACACGGTTTGTACGAGAGGTCAGGCGCAATGAAAGGTGTGAAATGAAAAAAACAGCAGTCTTTAGCTGCGTGATTGTCTTCAATTGTGAGTATGCGCTCGAGTATGCAGAGGATGCATATGAAAAATCCTATGCCAAAGGCTATATCCCCTACTGTACCAGAAGGTCTCTGGGCAGGCTGACAACCACTGCACCTCCCGGCTATTGAAGCAAGAAACAATGCGCTGGAAAGATACCTGTTTGAAGATGAATGGAATGCATATGTATCGCTGACACGGGCAAATAATTATCAATTATACGCACCAATCGTTATCAATTATTCATTGAAAACAAGCGTCAGCGCGGATGCGATTAATAGTAATGAATCGCTCATTGGGGAGATTAATGAGCTAAAAACGGATTTGTATGAAATAGTAGATATGATGCCGACAGTACAATGGTTGTTATTCTGAAAGATCTTCTCAACGAGGCCTTCCATATCTTCTTGCCCTTGCCTTCTGTTCATTCCTCAATTGCTTGCGTCTTGCCTTACGCTCTCGTGCCTGCCTCGCTTCTTTTTTTTGCGTGGAGGGATTTTTATAGTATCTGCGTTTTTTCACCTCATCCTTGATCCCCTCTTTGATACAGGCGTTCCTGAACCTCTTCAGGGCGGCGTCGATTGATTCTCCCTCTCGTACACGAACCTCGCTCATTATTCCCCCTGTGTTATTATAGACGGCCTATGGCCACCATGACAAAACCACTTAAATGTATATGCAAGGGTTTAAACATATACATTTAAAGGGACAATGACAATGTATTACAGACTACATAATAAACTGAGCTACAATGATACATATGAAAACCAAACTCTGTCATGTTTTGTTATTACCCTTTCTGCATAGTGCCTGGAAAGAGGATGGCATTTTGGGAATGCCTTACTCGAAGTAAATTTTAATGGAAAAGGCTTCCCCGTCATCCGTGATCTGGCCACGATACGCACCGGTTCTGATTTCCTTCGGGAGATCTGTCTCCCCGAACTGCATCAGATCATCAATAAATGCATCCACCGCATGGATGGGGATCTCCACCACCATCGATTGAGGAATTTCACCCTCATCAATGTATTCGAGGGAAACGACCCTTCCACCGGCGGCCAGAACCACATGCTCAATCGATGAAATAATCGTATCAGGAGCCGCCGACATCTCGCCTTCAGCAGGAGGTCCCTCGACGGGAGGCCCCTCGGCCATATAATCAGCCGCATCCGTTTCAAGGGCGAGCATCTCAGCACTTCGGGATTTCATACCACCGGCCCGGGTCTCTTCACCGAATACTTCCCTATCTGATCGATCGCCTTTCTCTTTATAGAGCAGGAGGCTGATCTCGACCGGCTCAGCCTGTTCGCGCACAATCCCCGGCTCAGCTCTCTTGGCCGAAGCCGATGCGGCGAGGAGATCCTCCATCTTATCTTCCTCTTCCAGTACCTTCTCCTGCCCGGCTGTCACCTGTCTTTCAGGCCTGTCCTTCTTCTCCTTCAGCGCTTCATCCTCTTCTGAGGGGCCGGCACCTGCCGTCATCTCCAGAGACTCGCCGGAGGGAGCCTCCCTCCCTACAAGGGTCTCTGTCTCCGGCGCACCCTTTGGCACCATTTCCCGCGTCCCCATCCGGGGTGCCATCACATTCAGCACAAAGATGAGGGCGATGGCTGCCGTCGCAAGAGCAGCAATTCCGGCCGGTACCCGTATGTGCAGGGGAGTGAAGAGTGTACGGAAGGAGAAGCGGGGCCTTTGTTCTGTCTCAAGCCTGCGGTGAATATTCTGCAGGAAACCGGGGGGAGCGGAAACCCTGTGGAGTTGGCCGATCTTCTCGCGCACGGAGCGCAGGTGCTCGAACTCCTCCCTGCAGGAGTGGCATGCGGCCAGATGCTTCTCAACCGCTGCCTTCATCTCTTCTTCAAGCAGCCCATCAACATAGTCGTTGAGAATGTGCAGGACATGTCTGTGCTTCATCTATATCTGTCCTTTCAGCTTTTCCTTCAGCCTTTCCCTGGCCCGTGCGATTCTCGATTTAACCGTTCCCAGGTTCAGTCCTGTGACCTCGGCGATCTCTTCATAAGCGAGGCCCTCGACATCACGGAGAACGACCACCGTGCGCTGGTCTTCTGGAAGGGATGAGATCGCCTCCTGAATAACAGCCTCACGCTCCCTCCGCTCAAAGGTGCCGTTCGGTGTATGCGTACAGTCCCCGATCTCCATGGATCGCTCTTCCCCGTCCCTGTTCGTCGATCCATTGATCCGCACCATCGATCTGTTTCTCCTGTACGCCGATGAGACCAGCCGGTTCTTGCATGTGTTGACCGCAATTCGGTACAGCCATGTTGAGAAGGACGACCGGAACCTAAAACCTGCCAATGATCGGTACACCTTGATAAAGGTATCCTGGGCACAGTCATTGGCATCATCAATGTTGCCGAGCATGCGATAGCAGATGTTGAAGACCCGGTCCTGGTACCGGATGACCAGCTCATCGAAGGACTTCTTCCCGCCTTCCTGAAAGGCTCTGACGTGCTCGGAATCGGGTGTAGGTTTCTCTCTACTCATTTAGACAGTTGTTTTTTACCAGGGTTCCCTGATGTCAGCGTATAATGAATCATGCCATAAATCAAGCTGTGCACGTACGAAATCGATACCCACTTGGTTACTCGTGAATGTATTGTAATATACTTGACGATTTCGCTATACTTTGGTAGGAATGTATACAGTATTGTACACCAGGAACGGGCGGAAACAATGCCGAACACAAAAACGCTTGTGCTTATCAAGCCTGACGGACTCGCAAAGTCACTGACAGGGAATGTCCTTACACAGCTCAGCGAGACCCATCTTCAGATAATCGGGTCAAAGATCATACGGGTTTCTGCGGAGCTCGCCAAAAAGCACTATGAGATGCACAGGAGTAAGCCCTTTTACAACGATCTCATCGATTATATTACGGGCAAGCTGCACACACGCCACAAGGTCATGGCCCTCGTATACTATGGTGAAAACGCCCTCGAGAAGGTTCGTGATATATGCGGTGATACCAATCCCGAGCTCGCCGATCCCGAATCCATTCGGGGCAAGTACGGCCGTATTCTGACAAGCGGCCTCTTTGAAAATGTTGTGCACACCAGCGACTCGATCGAATCCGCCGAGCGGGAGATCAAGCTCTGGTTTGAGCCCCACGAGATCATCTTCGATATCTATCCCTCCGAAGAGAAAGTTCTCAAGAGCTACAAAAAACTGGTGTGGATAGACTGACCACGGGACACTATGTTGCGCATCGCTCTGGTAAACACGAACAGAATCACTCCACCCATCGCGCCGGTCGGCATCGAGTACATCGCCGAGACTCTCACCCACGCAGGGTATGAAACGGATATTCTCGACCTCTGCTGGGAGGATGACTGGCAGGGGGCCATGGACCGATTCTTCCAGGGGGGCGAGTTTTCGATCGCTGGCTTCACCATACGCAACACCGATGACTGCGTCTTCTCGACCAGGCACTCCTTCCTGGGTGAAATCTTCGAGATGATTGACTATGCGAAGGATGCGACCGATGCCCTCATGCTGCTCGGTGGTGTCGGCTTTTCGACCATGCCCGAGATGATTCTCGATGCCTGCAGCGCTGATGCCGGTATTTTCGGTGGTGGTGAGCATGCAATGCTCGAGTTGCTGCGGTGCATGGAGAGGCGTGAGGAATGGGGGGGCAGTCCCGGCATTGTTCGCCGCGATGGTGAAGGCTGGGTACGAAATCCTCCACAGGATATTCCTACGGTTGATCTTCCTCCTATGCAGAGAAACAGAGTGGACAATCGACGGTATTTCCGTGAGGGCGGGCAGGCCGGCATAGAAACGAAACGGGGATGCTCATGGGAATGCACCTACTGCTGTGAACCTCTGGCAAAGGGTTCGCGAGTATGCACCCGCCCGCCGCTCGAGGTGACCACGGAACTGAGAAATCTCCTGGGGCAGGGAATTGACCACATCCACACCTGTGACAGTGAGTTCAACATACCCCTCGGCCACGCAGAGCTGGTATGTGAAGAGATTATTCGAAACGGGCTTGGAGACAGGCTGCGATGGTACGCCTACTGCACTCCTGCACCCTTTACCCGACACCTCGCCCGTCTCATGCGCAGGGCAGGATGCGTGGGAATCAATTTCGGCGCTGACAGCGGCGACGAAACCATGCTCCGGAGTTTGCGGCGCAGATACAACCCGGAGCATATACTCAACACGGTCCGTTTCTGCAGGGAAGAGGGAATCGTGGTCATGCTCGATCTGCTCTTCGGTGCACCGGGCGAGAGCAGGGAGAGCATCAGGGAGACCCTTGACCTGGTCCGCACATGCGGAGCCGAACGCATCGGGGTGAGCACCGGTATACGGATATGGCCCGGTACAGACATAGCCCGTCAGGTACAGGACAGGTCATTGAAGGCGGGTATTTCCGGAGGCGCAACACCCCTTGAACCGCAGTTCTTTATCGAGCCTGCCCTCTCTACCGGTATATTCGACCACATCGACCGTCTCATAGGAGATGACGAGCGTTTCTTCTTCTTCAATCCCGAGGACAGGGAGAGGAACTACAACTACGACAATAACGAGGTGCTTGTCGACGCCATAGCTTCCGGCCAGCGCGGCGCCTACTGGGATATACTCAGAAAAATCGTAGACTAGCCCAGATCAACCCAGACCGAACCCTTCTCAGAGGACTCCACCGCAGCGTAAATGAAGGCCATTCCCCGCAGGCCGTCGTACACGGTCGGAAAGTTGTACTCCTCTGTTTTCATGGGCTTACCGTCGATATACCGCCTGATGGCCTGTACAGCGCCCACATAGATGTTCGCGAAGGCCTCGAGAAATCCCTCGGGATGGCCCACCGGAATGCGTGTCGCATCCGCAGCCACATCAGAAAGATAGCCTGACGCCCTGGTGAGGGTCTGCCGCTCCTTTCCGTACCGGAACACATCGAGGTAGTTCGGGTTCTCCTGTGCCCATCGAACGGCTCCTTCCGACGCATAGGCACGGAGGCGCATCGCGTTCTCCTCACCCGTGGCGATCTGGCTGATGGTCATAATGCCCTTACCCCCGCCCTTAAGTCGGAGCAGAATGTTGGCATCCTCATCGAGTTCACGGTCAGGGAGGAAGGTGCTCTTGTCCGCGCAGAGCTGCACCACCGGGTCACCGGTGATATATTCGAGCAGATTGATGCAGTGGCTCCCCACATCGCCCAGTGTCCCTCCCAGACCGGCCTGTGAGGGGTCGGTTCTCCACACTGCCTGCTTCATTCCCTCCTTCTCGTGAGGATACATGAGGAAATCCTGCAGGTACTCGATAATTACCTTGCGCAGGGTACCCATTTTGCCCGATTGAAAGAGCTCGCGGGCATACCTGACAAGCGGGTTGCCCGTATAGTTGTGGGTAAGGGCAAATACAAGGCCTGTGTTTTCCACAAGCTCCACGAGCTGTTTCGCCTCATCGAGGGTAAAGGTCATGGGCTTGTCGCACACGACGTGAATACCCGCCTCCAGAAATGTCTTTGCAATGGGGAAATGCGACTTGTTTGGTGTGACGATCGATACGAAGTCAATGCGCTGCTCTTCGGGAAGGCCCGCCTCAGCCTCTGCCATATCCTGAAAGGATTTATAGCAACGCTTCGGGTCGAGATAGAGCTGCTTTCCCGTGGTTTTCGTGTTTTCAAAGTCCCGTGAAAAACAGCCTGCCACAAGCTCTACCTGCCCATCCAGAGATGCGGCAATACGGTGCACAGCGCCAATAAACGCACCCTGACCACCACCAACCATTCCCATACGCAGTTTACGCTTCCATGAATCCATATGTCTCCTCCCTTTCGTGTGAATGTGTTGTGCACATCAACCGAAATACCCTTCTTCTCTTCCATACACATTTCCTCCTCTATAATCTTCTGAAGATTCAGAAGCCATCCAATCTCCTCATACCCGCATCTTTCGCATATTCCACGGCCCTGTCGAACTCCTGAAGTGTTACCCGCCTTCGCAGGGCAGGACATTCAGTGGCCCGGTACGCAGGCCTGTACTGGTCCATCAGATTCAGATAGGTGTCGGCGGAGAGGCCGCAAAGGAAGTCGGCAACCCCTCTCGTTCCCGCAAGGTCCTGGGGAAGCACGAGATGACGCACC
>JAGLSF010000121.1 GCA_023136305.1 Spirochaetota bacterium | reverse complement strand
CTGATTCCCCTTGCCGGTAAAAACGAGGCACAAGCGCAGGTAAGCGGAAGCATCACGCTGTACACATCAGAAATCCTCACGGACGTGCAGGATCTCGCAAATGCCTTCATGAAGAAATTCAAGAAGACCAAGGTCGATATCTACCGGTCGGGCACTGTTGAGGTCACGGCGAAGCTACAGGCCGAGATTCAGGGAGACTCGATCCGCGCCGATGTTATTTGGTTTGCAGATATGGCCATGTTTGAGGATCTCGCTAAAAAGGGATTGCTCATAAAGACCAGCATCCCGGAGGCGAGGAACATCCCTGACAAGTTCATCTACATGAATGGGATGGCCTATGAAGTCCGCCTCATCTATCAGATCATCGCTTATAACACGACCAAGGTTAAAAAGCCTGTTCGAGGCTGGAAAGACCTCCTCGATCCTGCATACCAGGGAAAGGTCGGTTCTGCAAGCGCGCTCTACTCAGGGGCAACCCTGACACAGGTAACCACGCTCACCAAGGACCCGAATTTCGGATGGGATTACTACAAGAAACTGGCCGCAAACGACTGTAAAATCGTTAAAGGCAACGGTGCAGTAGCGCGTAACATCGCAACGGGAGAATATTTCATCGGGATTACCATAGATTTCATGGCGCGTGATTTGATGGAGAAGGGCTCTCCGGTTGCCTATGTTTATCAGTCGGAGGGTTCTGTTTACATTCCAACACCCATAGGGGTCATCTCGAATACCAAGAACCCTGAACTCGCGCAGGAGTTCATCAATTTCGTGCTCAGTGAAGAGGGCCAGGAAATTCTCGTGAGCCATGGATATCTTCCTCTGAACAAGAATGTGCCCCTGCCCGCAGGGATTCCCTCTCCCGCAGACATCAAGATTCTGAAGACGGACTGGCAGTACCTGAACAGTAACCGGGATGAGATCAGGAATCAGTGGGGAACGATCATGGGGGTGATGTGATCGTTCGAGTGTAATGAACCATGGGGGAGTTCTATACCGGTCATACTCCCCCATGTTCATTCCAGCTTACTTGAAATATCATCATGTGATAATGGATCTCAAACGAACGCTTTTTACGCTTCTGATCTTCCTTATACTCGCCGTTTTATTCGTGTATCCCTTCAGTAGGCTCTTCGTTGTCGGATTTTCACGGGAGGGGAGTCCAACAGTATTGAACCTTACCGAAATCCTGGGAAAGACCACAAATCTTGTCGCTCTCTGGCATACCGTTTTCGTTGCGGTGTTTGTCACGATCCTCGCCGTTGCAGCCGGGGTCATCCTCTCCTGGCTCGTCACACGGACCAACCTGTATATGAAAGATTTTTTTAAAATCGTACTCATCATTCCCTATCTCATACCACCTTTTATCAGTGCCTTTGCGTGGATGCAGCTGTTGAGTCCAGTGGGGTATTTCAACAAGATTCTGATGTTTCTCTTTCATCTTGAGGAGTCACCACTGGGGATCTATGGGAAATACGGAATCATCATCGTATCGGCGATATACACCTATCCTCTCGTGTATATCAGCATAACGAGGGCATTAGAGAGAATCGACCCCTCCTTTGAAGAGGCCGCCCAAATTGCCGGGGCTGGAAAGCTACGCGTTATTCGCGACATCACTCTGCCTGTTATGTTACCGGCTGTCGGCGGGGCAGCGGTCATTGTATTCGTAACCTCCACCTCCATGTTCGGGATCCCTGCCATTCTGGGTATCCCAAAGGGATATCTCGTCCTGACTACAAAGATATTCCTATATATCGGGAGCTATGGAACCAAGTACAACTTCAATCTTGCGGCCGCGATGTCAATGCTCCTCATTTTCATCGGAGTCCTGGGACTCTTCATCCAAAACTTTGCCACACGGAAGGAACGTTTTACGGTTATCACCGGGAAGGCAACGGGATTTTCAATTATCGACCTTGGTGCACTCAGGGTGCCGGCTACGATATTCGTTATACTGTTTATTCTATTCTTCATCGCAGCACCCATTGTCGCAACGATTATCACGGCAATAACAAAGGCGCTCGGTCTTGCACCACGGTGGAGTAATTTCACCCTTGGGAATTTCAAATATGTGCTCTTCAGTGTTCCAGTTGTGTGGCGTGCTATACGAAATAGTTTTTTCCTCGCCGTTGTCGTTTCAACGATTACCGTGATGCTCTCGATAGTATTTTCCTACACGGCACGGTATACGGAGATCAGGGGGAGGAAGCTCATCGATTACATCGTGAGCGCCCCATACGCGATACCGGGAACCGTTATCGGTCTCTCGATGATACTTGCCTGGATCAAACCAATTCTTGGGTGGTCAATTTACAATACCATCTGGATTATCATGATCGCATACATTGCTCGATTCATGATATTTCCCATGCGTACTGTAACTGCTTCTTTTAAGCAGATAGATAACTCCCTCTCGGAAGCAGCGCAGATCGCAGGTGCATCGAAAAGAAAAGCCACTCTGGATATTGTTATTCCACTGATCAAGCCGGGAATTTATTCGGGATGGTTTCTCGTATTCATGCCGGCTCTCACCGAGCTGACCCTTTCCATTCTCCTCTACTCGGCGAGAAGAGAGACCATCGGGGTTACCGTGTACAATATGACTCAGGAGGGACTCGTTCTGGAAACCAGTGCCCTTGCGTTGTTGATCATCATCGTGGTTCTCGCCCTTAATCTCATCGTGCGCAGGGTCTCGAGACGGCGGGTGAGCGTCGTTTAATCTCTAGACTGGAGTATTCTATGGCAGGCGTGGTAGTACAGGACGTCACAAAGATGTTTGGCCAGACCGTGGCCGTTCAGGATTTCTCCGTAGAGATCAAGGATGGCGAATTTTTTACCCTGCTAGGACCATCGGGATGCGGCAAAACGACACTGTTGCGCTGTATTGCGGGATTTGCCCATGTAACAAAGGGAAAGATCTTTATTGGCGACCGTCTCGTTTCATCTGAGGATCAGAGAGGTTTCATTCCGCCAGAAAAGCGAAACCTGGGAATGGTGTTTCAAACCTACGCTGTATGGCCCCATATGAACGTGTTCCGAAACATTGCCTATCCGCTCAAGGTAAAGAGGTTTCCCGAGAGAGAACTAAGGGAACGAGTGAATATAATTTTACATCTCGTGAAGCTCGATAAGCTTGAGGGCAGATATCCAAATGAGCTCTCGGGCGGACAGCAGCAACGGGTTGCTCTTGGTAGAGCTTTGATCATGAACCCGGATGTTCTGCTTCTCGATGAGCCCCTATCCAATCTCGATGCAAAGCTCAGGGAAGAGATGCGGTTCGAGCTGAAGGAGCTTCAAAACAGGATTGATGTTACCATCGTGTACGTTACGCATGACCAGAGTGAAGCGATGGCAATGTCAGATAGAATCGTGGTCATGGAGCAGGGCAGGGTTCATCAGATTGGCACTCCCTCTGAGATATACAAGAAACCAAAAAATCAGTTTGTTGCTTCCTTTATTGGAAAGTCCAATTTCTTACGTGCAGCTCTCCTCGATGTCAAGGACGGCATCCTGAGACTCAAAATAGGCAGTTCAGGGATTATTGAGGTTAAGTGGAGAGGGCACATGACGGGTGAGGAAGTCATTCTCATGGTTCGTCAGCACAATGTCGAGATCTTTAAAAAAAAGCGCGAAAATACCTTACCGGCAAGGGTGAAGCTCTCAACATACCTCGGTGATCAGTTTATCTATGAGATTGCGGTTGACAGGGATACCATCCGTGCTCAGGTCCATGAGGAGCATCATTACAGCGAGGGAGATGAGGTATACGTGCGGTTGAGAAATCCTATCCTGTTTCAATGATTTTGCATTCGCCCCCCCTCTTTTCAAGTTGCTTTTCAGACGTTCTCTTAATAATTATTAAAGTGCACAATGAAAACACTGACTTTCACAACTGATTTCGGGCTTTCCGATCCTTATGTGGGTGAAGTCAAGGGTGTCATCGCCGCGATTTCTCATGACACCAGGATCATTGACATAACCCATGATGTCGAAGGCGGAAATGTACTCGAGGCGTCATTCCTGTTGACCGGTTCCTATCGGTACTTTGAGGACCACGCCCTGCACCTTGTGGTGGTCGACCCTGGTGTGGGGACCGGGCGTGACATAATAATCGTGCAAACGACCCGCTACACATTTATCGGACCTGATAACGGGGTTCTCTACTCGGCTGTGCAGGACGACGGCGTTGAAATTATATTTACGCTCGATGTTGACAGGCTGTACGGAGAGCTCCGCAGCCGTTTTTACGGCAACGGGGTAGTCTCGCGCATCCTGGAAAGCGGGAAGAGCAGTACCTTTCACGGCCGCGACCTGTTCGCCCCCCTGACAGCGTATCTCAGCTTGGGATTTCCTGTCGCAAATGTGGGAAAGCCAGGGGAAGGAATGGCTAAGCTCCCACTTCCCGAACCAGTTCTGAACAAGGGTAGTATTGTCGGTCGGGTCATGTACATCGACCGCTTCGGGAATATCATAACCAATGTTCACCGCCGCCTGGTTGGCATTGACGACGAGGTGTTTATAAAGAGGAAAAACGAACTGGTACGTGTGGGGAAGCTCGTAGAAACCTATGCCGATGTGCCGGCAGGAAAGCATGCAGCGCTCATTGGTTCGCGAAACCGGCTGGAAATTGCAGTTAACGGCGGGGATGCGCGGAAACATTTCGGCGTTGTAATGGGGGATGAAATCCTGGTCAAGAGGGGTAAAGGGAATAGATGATCGACATTAAAAAACTGCGGGAGAACCCGAATTACTTCAAAGAGGGCGCACGAAAAAAACACTTTGAGGTGGACATCGATTCCATACTGAAGCTTGATGAAACGCGCCGCTCAATACAGGCATCGGTTGATTCCCGGAGAAGGGAACTCGGGGATAAGTCTGGTGCCATGAAATCCGCCTCATCTGCGGAGCGGAAGGCACTTCAGGCTGAGCTCAAGGACTTCTCGCGGGCCATCAAGGAGGACGAGGGGCGCATGCGCGATATCGACGAGCGCCGAAACGAGCTGCTCCTCCTGGTGCCGAACCCGCCCATGGACGATGTTCCCGAGGGAAGGGATGAAAGCGACAATGTTGAGATCCGCAGAGTGGGCGAGCCCCCAAAGTTCTCCTTTACACCGAAGGACCACCTGGACCTGGGCCTGCAGCACGACCTCTTTGACGTGGAGCGTGGCGCCAAGGTGTCCGGCAGCCGCTGCTACTTTTTAAAAAACGAGGCCGTGCTCCTCGAGAACGCCATCATGCGCTATGCTCTCGATTTCCTCACCGAACGGGGGTTCACACCCTTCACTACCCCCGTGTTCGTGCGTGAGGAGGCCATGGTGGGGACCGGCTATTTCCCCACAGGAAGGGAGGAGTCCTACGCGATCGAGCGCGATGAGCTCTACCTCATCGGTACCTCCGAGGTGACCCTCGTGAGTTATCACAGCGATGAAATCCTCGCTGGGGATGAACTTCCGCTCAAGTACACGGGAATCACCACCTGCTTTCGCCGCGAGGCGGGAAGCTACGGCAAGGACGTACGCGGCCTCTACCGGGTGCATCAGTTCCAGAAGGTCGAGCAGGTGATCATCTGCCGCGATGATTGGGACGAGATGTTGAAGATACATGATGAGATACTCACGAACTCAGAGCAGATCCTGCGAAACTTCGGCATACCCTACCGTGTCGTTGAGGTGTGCACCGGTGAGATGGGCATGGGTCAGGTGAAGAAGCACGATATAGAGTGCTGGATGCCCGGCCGCGGGGGCTGGGGCGAGACCCACTCCTGCTCCTCCTTCGCCGACTATCAGGCACGCCGCTCAAAGATCCGCTACAAGAAGAAGGATGGAAAGAATGCCGTCCCCTTCACCCTCAACAACACGGCCGTTGCATCTCCCCGGCTCATTATTGCCATCATGGAGAACTTTCAGCAGGAGGACTACTCCATCATCATTCCAGAAGTGCTCGTCCCCTACATGAACGGCAGGAAAAGAATAGGTGCCTAGGTAAAACCGCTGTCAGCCGCCGCCTACAGGGAGATACAGCTTGAGCTCGTCATTGCGGCGAAGCCTGTGGGACATACCCCTCTTTTCACCGTTCACATAGGCGAGGATGTATTTCATATGCTCCTTTTTAACATTGCAGCTCTTCAGCAGGGCTTCAATGTTTGTTCCTTCGGGTATATCCATAATGCTCCCACTCTTCACGTTGTCAATGCGCATTGCTGCCGGATAGTACATGATAATATTCACTGAATCCTCACTCTTGTATCCCCATACAATAATATAAAAAAGGTGACAGCTTACTTAATAACAGGATAATGCATAATAATG
>JAGLSF010000120.1 GCA_023136305.1 Spirochaetota bacterium | reverse complement strand
CTTTAATAAAGTATAGCGCGATTATGCTTTTATTTACTTTAGTTAAGGCAGAAAGCCGCGCTATGGTTTTATCTATATCGAATACCGGCATTACATACAGGAGAAAGCTGGTACAAAAAACCAGTATTTTTATTTTGTACAACAGCTTATTTCGTTACCTTGCCTATAGAATTGTATAGGTAAAAACCATTAGGTAAGCAATAACAACTTAACTTGTTTGAAAGTTGACTTACCTATCGTATTATACATCCAGCTATAAATAAGTCAAGAGTTATAAGAACACAGATGAACCGGCTCGTCCCCTTCACCATCATCGAATCCGACATGGAGTGGAACCTCTTCTACACGATGCAGACTGCCCAAGAGGCCTTTCGTCCGCTGGCGGCCGAGCTTGCCGGGCAGTATCATGCCGCTTCCATACGGCCATACTGTGTCGCCATCGGAGGTCCGCCGGGGAGTGGAAAAAGTGCAATCGCCGCTGTTCTCAGGGATATGCTCAGTGAAACTGAAATCACTGCGATAGTGCTTCCCCTCGACGGCTTCCATATGAGTAACGAAGGTCTGCAATCCACACGCATCATACTGGGTGGACGCTCTGTCTCCCTGCTCGCTCTGAAGGGCGCCAGTGAAACCTACGATACTGATCGTTTGCAGGAAAGCCTTGCCCGCCTCAGGGCAGGAGAGAAATTTCATTGGCCCATCTATTCACGCATCACCCACGAGCCCTCGGAGAAAGGATTGCCCATCGACAACCCGCAGGCCCTGTACCTCATCGAGGGAAACTACCTGCTTCTACAAAAAAAACCCTGGGTCAGCATGCGCCTCTACTTCGATAAGGCCATATACATAGCTTCCAGGGAAGGGCTGCTTAAAAAGAGGATACTCATGCGGAAGATGCGCGGTGGATACAGCGGCAGGGACGCACGCCGACATTTCCGGCAAAGCGACCGCCGCAATATCTCAATCATTATGGAACATTCGGGAAACTTCGACTATCTCCTGGAACACCATGGTGACTATTCATACCGGTATTCCTGCGGAGAAGCCTCGTCACGTTAAAGTATCTGAATTTGAATCAGACCGTATATGATTGCCGCCAGCGTAGTGAGCAGCGCAATCCGGCCCAGCCATCGGTGGAACACTCTAAAAAAGCGCTTTCGTTCTTTTTTTCCTTTAAGGATGAGCTGACCGAATATTGGTGCCAGGATGAGTAAGAGTATTGCCACAAACCCGATATAGGAATGCATAATCCGAAAATGGTCACCTGAAATCGAAAAGACAATATACTCGACTGCAATAATACCTGCAACACTTAAAATAACTCCTGTTATTTCAAGGAGTCTGTGAACCCGCATCCACCATCGTCTCTTTTTCATGTACCGTGCGATAATCATTGCAAAAATCATCACAAAGAATGCCACGCTTAAGGCCACGTTGTGAAACACCAGTAAGAGGCCGAGGCCCTGTTGCCGTGCCTTACCCTCACCAGGACCCATCCATCCATATCCGGATTTTTCGTGAGATACAGTGTACTCATCCGAGTCACTGTATGCCCAGATGACTGTAACACCCTCATTGACCTCCAATGGCTTATCGTATTCGTCGCCGGTCTCAATATTTCGTGAGAATTCGATTGTTGTTATGCCGTCTCTCTCTATTCCGGCAAATTGGACTATATCCTGCATACCTCCCAACTCCTCATCGGGCGGATGCGGGCCGTATGGTCCGGTCGCAAATGTATCGAGCGTGAATGCAGTGCCACTTTCATCAACCCAACCGAACACCATATCAGCATTTTCCATGAGTGTTATGGGATCGAATCCAACTGCAACCCAGCCTGTGGTCCTGGCTGACATGGCGATATATACAAGCGACCCATCAATACTCCAGGAAAGCTCATACAATCCACCATCAAATGTCACTTCATTCACATACTCATTGTCCTCAACGACGCCGTCAATGTTCTGCCCTAAAAGAAGGGACGGGAACAATACCAGTACAATACAACACATGAAAAGTAGAATCATCTTGAAAGACATCCTTGAATCCTCCATCCCAGGACGTTTGATCAACGTACACTCATAAATGTATATGAATCTCCAAAGCGCGGACATCTCAACTGTCGGATGTCCTCTATGCACCATACAATGCCCACTGTAATTATGTCAAGTTAATCGGATCAGGGCAACGGATACGCTCTGTGCAAAAGGCTTTTAATAAAATCATCTCCATAGTATTATAGTGCCCGGGAAAACCTTCATACGGTGGGAGCTTTATGAAAGGATGGGTTTCATGAATTCACGGGACCTGGTATACAGCACACTCGACTTCAAGAATCAGGAACGAGTACCCAGGCAGCTCTGGGAACTTCCCTGGGCACAGATGTATCACCCAGAGGAATCTGCACGAATCAAGCGGGATTTCCCCGATGACGTTGTCGTGGCCCCATGCGAGGGTTTTCCCAGTACTGAAGGGTTCCAGATTCGAGAGGGAGACCCCCACGGCAACCCCTACGAGGTGGGAACCTACATCGACAGCTGGAACTGTGCATTCACCAACTTCCAGCGTGGCGTAATCGGAGAGGTTAAAACACCGCTCATAAGAGGTGAAAACTGGGAGGAGCGCGGGGCAATGCGCATACCCGAGGAGTGCCTCAAAATCAACCGAGAGAGGATAAACGAGTTTTGCCGTAACTCAGATTTGTTCGTACTTGCAGGGGACTGGGCAAGACCCTTCGAGCGCCTCCAGTTTCTCCGGGGCACCGAGCAGTTCTATGTGGACCTCATCCTGCAGCCGGACGGCCTCTTCGAGGTCATGGAAATCGTACATGATTACTACTGCAGGCTCCTCACCACATGGGCCGAAACCGATGTTGATGCGCTCTGGTACATGGATGACTGGGGGGCGCAGAGCAGCCTTCTCATCAGTCCCGAACTGTGGGTCAAGTTCTTCAAACCCCTCTACAGGGACTACATCAACATCGCCCATGAACACGGCAAGAAAGTATTCATGCACTCGGATGGGTATATAACCGACATCATTCCCCACCTCATCGATCTGGGGCTCGATGCGCTCAACTCCCAGATATTCTGTATGGGTGTTGAAAACCTGGCGCAGTTCAGGGGGAAACTTACCTTCTGGGGTGAGATAGATCGTCAGCATCTGCTCCCAGAGGGCAGCATCGAGGATATCAAGCATGCCGTCACCCTGGTGAAGAACACACTCTGGGCTGACGGCGGCTGTGTCGCGCAGTGCGAATTTGGTCCCAGTGCCAAACCTGAAAACGTATTCAGCGTATTCAATACCTGGAACAACCTGTGAATTAAAAAGGGGAAAGATGCATGGATAATTCGATAGCCTATCATACATTCGACCTCGATGCATTACCGAAACTGGTATCATTCTGGAATAGCATCTTTAGAGACAGACGTAACTTCTATCCCGTTGACAAAGAGCTTTTCATGCAGCGCATCATAAACCAGGAACCATTTGACCTAAAGGGTTTCATGATGGCCATGGCTGGTGAAAAAGTCATCGGTATGGTGCATGCCATGAAACCGGCACCTTCCAGCTATTTTGTATATCGGGAGAATCGCTGCTGGAAAAACGGAGTCATTGCAGTTATCGCAGTTGATCCAAACTATCGGAACAGCGGCATCGGTTCAGAGCTGTTACGTAGAGCTGAGGACTATCTGACAAAACATCTGAACCGTGGCAGCTACATTTACATAGGGGACTATTGGGTTCCTCTCTATCATACACTGGAGGGCCCAAGACAGCCATTTTGGGGTGATACGGAGATGATGGGAATAGGCGAGGAAGACCAGGATTTCATTGAGTTTCTGAAGAAGCGAGGTTACAAACCGATTCTCGATGAAGGTCAAGAAACGACCATGGTTTCACGTTTAGGCAATCGAGATTTGCCGAATAGACCAGACCTTAGATCTCTCAAATTACGGGAAGTAGAGGTCAGTGAACGGAAAGTATGGAATGGAAAGATAGGCTGGTATCCAGAATCAGAGGGGACGGGCTATATTTATGCCCGTTTCGGTCCATATGTACATACTGTAATCGCCCTCGCACGGGAAGACACCATCGTTTCACATCTCGAGTGGTTTCCAATGAGACGGGAAAAAACCGTCGCTCTCCTGGACTTTCTCGTAGCCGATGAAGATAGGGGGTATGGTTTGGGGAGTTACCTGCTCGACAAGGCACTTTGGACAATGGCTCTGCAGGGGTATGATACTGTAGAACTCCACACCAACACCAGGAGGAATGCCAAGGCTTTCGATATGTACATGAGACGTGGATATAGAGTTGTGAAAAAATGTGTCGGTTTGAGAAAGAAGTTGAGCATCTAATGAATATTCAATCAAGGTAAATTCCAACAAAATCTGAGGTTTTCTATGGCACAATTGGCAATAAAAGGCGGGAAACCGGTAAAAACAGATGATTTTCCTCTTTGGCCAGTGTTCGATGAGAGGGAAGAGGAAGTAATCACTCAGGTGCTTCGATCCGGAAAGTGGTGGAGGTACAGTTTCGGTGAGGGAATTGATCTGCACGAGACAGGGGAAAAGGGAAAATCCAGAATAGCTGAGTTCCAGGAGGCCTTTGCACAACATCAGGGAGCAAAATACGGTATTGCATGCCACAATGGGACGGCTGCACTGGAGATGGTTATCCGGGCTCTGGAAATAGGTGTCGGGGATGAAGTCATTGTGCCTGCATATACCTATGTTGCCGGGTCAACATGTGTGCTACAATCAAATGCCGTTCCAATATTTGTAGATGTCGATCCGAATACGTACAATCTGGACCCACGGCGGGTTGAAGAGGCAATATCAGAGAAAACAAAGGCGATTATACCATGTCACTTCGGTGGACAGGTCGCAGATATGGATAGTCTGCTGGAAATAGCCCGAGAACATGAGCTCATCATTATTGAAGATGCTGCACATTCTCATGGCTCGGAATGGAGTGGAAAGGGTGCAGGTACAATGGGAGTTGCAGGGACTTTTTCGTTTCAGAATGCCAAGAATATGACCGCAGGAGAAGGAGGGATAGTCATCACAGACAGCCAGGAGCTTGCTGATAGAATAGAATCACTTACCTGGTCTGGAAGAATAAAGGGAAGGCCATGGTATGAGTTTCATCAACTTGGATGGAACTACAGGATGCTGGAGTTTCAGGGAGCAATTCTGAGAGTTCAACTGAGAAGGCTCGAGGCTCAGAATAGGGTGAGAAGGAAAAATGCTGATTATCTCACCCAACTGTTGCGGGATATTGACGGGCTTGAACCAATCACCATAGATCCAAGAGCAAAGAAGTATTCTGTGCATATTTTTATGATAAAGTACAATCTCGAAGCGTTCAAAGGACTTCCCAGAACCAAGCTTCTCGAGGCAGTGAAGGTTGAAGGCATTCCGGTCTTCAGCGGGTATACCCATCCGCTCTATAAAAATCCAATGTACCTGAACAAGAGATTTGTAAGCGGTGACTTTCCCCTGGGTACAGAGTACCACAAAGATATCGATTATGCAGCTTTCGAAGAGAAGTGCCCTGTTTCTGAAAGAGCCTGTAAGTATGAAGCTATATGGTTGGAACACCGGCTTTTTCTAGGAAGTAAGAAAGACATGGAGGATATTGCAGGGGCCTTTAGAAAGGTACAAGAAAACATTGATGAATGTCTATAGCACGTCGCACTGGCACCAGTTTTGTCGCATTCCTCAATACAAGAGGTTCTCAAGTTTATGGATATCCGTAAGAAAAGTATATTTAGTTGCCAGGTTGGCCGATTTGGAGTGAAGAAGAAATCAGAGCTGTTGAGAGCGATGTAAGGTCTAATAATTGATGGTACGGATCGACTTGGCGAAATAGCAAGAATATGCAATTCCAAACAATACGCCGTGGAGGAGACCCCCCATGACACAAAGAACATCACAGGTAAAGGTATGGGAGGACATGCTCACCATACCAACATATCATGTGGGACCGGACGACCAGAACCCGCCAATACTTATCGACCGGAAGAACCCTATTCATCCGGGAAGCCCGATCATTTATCCATACCCCATACAGGAGGTTCTCACAACGGTAAAGGAGGACAGGGCGTGGCGTGCGGTCTATCTTGAAAACGACTTCCTTCGTCTCATAGTCCTCCCCGATCTGGGCGGGCATCTCCTTTCAGCTTTTGACAAAATCGCAGGTGAGGAGGCCATATACCGGAACCATGTTCTGAAGTATGCGCGGATCGGCATTCGCGGCGCATGGGTCTCAGGCGGTATCGAATGGAACTTTCCGCATCATCACAGGGCATCTACCT
>JAGLSF010000012.1 GCA_023136305.1 Spirochaetota bacterium | reverse complement strand
CAGGCTTTCCCGGGTATACCCGGGAAAGCTCTTTTCATCCACCAGGAAAAGGCCAGCATCAATCGTTCCATTGACTCTCACCTCTTTGTATGTTGCCTCGAGCTTGCGATTCAGGTTTGTGAGAGTGACTTTCCCTGGGAAATATACGCCTTCGATAGATGTAAAGGATTTAAGTGTCATACTGTACACATCGTAATCGACTATGTATTCAGCGCTGCGTGGTAGCCAATCATTGTCGAATGTAATAGTCTCCCTATACTCCTCCGTCTCGATGATGAGTGTTTCCGGATCAGGGCTTATCGCCGAACCACCCTCAGAATCCACATATATCTTTCCCATAAGAGCAGTCAGGAGTATCTCTTTTCGTATCTTCAGGCCGGACAGCTCTTCGATGTTGAGATCCTCATAGGTGGTGAGATAGTACTTTTTCTGTGTATGCAAAAGAGCAGTGACCTTGTCATTATTTTTTACGATGGTGAGTATCGGTTTCTTGAATACAAAATCCGACAGATCGAGCCGCATATTCTCACCGTTGTTGTGTACGGTTACCTGTACCCTGAAGCTGTAGGTTTTGTCCCCATCAGAGTACATGAGCAGAGCAGCAGCTTCTATTGCGTGAATGGATGAGTTGTATTCCTTCAGTTTTGCAACCAAAACATCAGCATCACTTTCCTCCTGCACTGTTTCGATCCGCGTTGCACAGGAATAGAGCAGAGGGATAAGCAGCAGGACAAGTAAACAGGCTCGTCTCATTCCATTAATTCCCCACGCACATTGTTGATTTTTCTCTGAATATCACTCAGATATTTCAATTCGAGAGCTTCTTCCCAAGCCTTCATTGCTTCTTGAAACAGGCCTATTTCATAGTAGACATCACCCAGATGCTCATAGATGACGTAATTTTCCTCTTCAGTTACATCAATGAGCTGTACGGCGTTTTCCAGAAAATCACGGGCCTTATGATACTCCTTGAGGCGGTAGAGCACCCATCCCATACTATCGAGATAGGCGCCGTTTTCGGGATCAATGGCAAGGGCCATTTCAATGAATACACGCGCCTCCTCCAGGCGAGTGCCGCCATCGGCCAGCAGGTATCCCAGATAATTGAGTGCCGCAGCACTAGTGTCGTCGAGCTGTACTGACCTGCCAAGATTTTCTATGGCTTCGTCGATTCTTCCCAGCCGTTCGTAAGAAACACCGATATGAAAGAAATATCGTGAATCCTGATCATTCAGCTGTATCGCTCTCTTGAATACCTCGATGGTGCTCTCATAATCCATGATGATTCTATACTCGATTCCCAGATAATAGAGGAGCTCATCATTTTCGGGGAAGAGTTGTGTTGCCCGGGAGAAATTCTCGATTGCCTCTTCATGATCTCCGATCTGATCATAGGCCAATCCCAGTTTAATATGAATATCACCGGGTTCATCAGCATGTCGTCTGTAAAACTCATACTCCTCAATTGCTTTCTCTGTTTCACGGAGTGATCCATAAATATCACCGAGCAGATACCTGTTCTCGAGAAACCCGGGGTCCATCTGCCTGACTTGCTGAGATTCCATTTCGGCCTTCTCATAGCGTCCAAGCCGATAATAGCTCCCAGCCAATCTAAAACGCCACCTGAGCTCAGCATCCCATAGTCCCTGCTGTTCAGCAATTCTGACGAGTCCGTTGAGTGCGGCAAGGTTGTCCGGTTCTTCGAACAACACATCCGTAAAAATAGTTCGCGCTTCCTCCAGATTACCTTCACTGTAGTGACGGACTCCCGGAAGCGCAGGTAGCACATTTCCCCAATCCTCTATTCTTCGCAGTACCGGCGTTGGGTCCTGGCCCTCGATGAAGAGATTCAGGGCATAATCCTGTAACGTTTCCTCACTGAGGAGGTCTTTGTCATCGAGGCTCTGAAACATACCGAGCGCCTCATCGTTTTTTCCCTCGCTGATGTAAATATAGGTGAGATAGAAAAGGGCCTTTTCATTGCCCGGATCCAGTTCCAGCACACGCTCAAACTCAATTTCAGCGAGGCCAAAGGCCCCTCTCTTGGTGTAGAGGTATCCCAGGTTGAGTGCCGCATCAACAAAATTTGGGTGATACTTCAGCATCTGATTGTATATATCAATCAGCTTATCATCATCTCCAAGGTTGTTGTAGGCCTCTGCCAGGTAGAGCAACACCTGAATATCGTCGGGGTTATTCTTCAGAAGTTCATTGAGATAAGGGACCGCCTCATCATATTGGTTTGCACTGATATAGACGAGGGAAATCGTCTGCAATGCAGATTCATCCTGCGGCTCGATACGGAGTGCCATTTTTGCATACCGGAGGGCATCCTCGGTATTGTCGAGAATATTGGTAATCTCGGCAAGTACGGAGAAGAGAAGCGCGGGGGGGGTTTTTTCAAACAAAAGGCTCAACTCAAACTGATCGAGAGAAGATTCCAGTTCATCGTTGTACAGATAATAGTATCCCATGGAGAAATGCGTCAGTGCTCTGCTGTCAGCGTAAAGCACGACGGGTGTAAGGAGGAGGAGGAAAAGGAGAGAAACTATGAGTAAACGGAGTTTCTTCATCGTAATCATAATGAATTTAATAAGAATCATCTTCGAGGTTAACTGAATTCAAAAGTGAGTTGACTATCTATATAATACCTCCTTACAGTATCGGTACGGCAACCAGCAATACTGTAATGGGGGGGATGTCCGATTAAAAGATTGCTTTCACGAATCGGCCGGTGATCGGTAGATCGCCCACAAGTGGATTTACATATTCGCGGAACTTACGCTCATCGATCCTTCCGTCATCAGTAATCCATTCCTTGGGGAAACTTTTCGTCTGTTTCTGCACACTCTGCAGTGGAGTAACGAATGTCTCGATCTGATACACTCCTTCCTCGTCTACCCGCTTAATCGCCAGGCTTCCCTCATCAAAATTATCCTGAACAGCTGCGATAACCGCATCAACACCAACCCGATAGGCTTCCTGTGCATCCAGCTCCGAGACTGACAACGGAAAAGAGCGCTGCGGATACCCGAGTGTATCAGCCCTTACCCGGCTGATGTTGAGTGAACTCTTGACTATGATTGACAGTATGTCTCCCATCATTCCTGTGCCGCTCAGGCTGACGTTCCCGTGAGAATCAACTTCAACGACTTTGCTTGCCTCCTTTGGCAGATACTTTTTAGGCAGATTCAAGTTGACAAAGGAATTGAGCCACTTTGATATATATTCGGGTTTTTCACCGTTTTTCAGATTGTATATGCCCTGCCTGTTGATACCCTCAGAGACGGCGACAAGCGCTCTTCCATGCTCTTTGAAGGTACGGTCCACATCCTTGAGAAACTGATCGAGATCAAATGACATCTCCGGCATGTACACAAGATGGGGGCCATCCTTTGGATACTGTTTGGCAAGGAGGCTTGACGCAGTGAGGAAACCCGCATTTCTTCCCATGACCACGTTTATTTTTACACCCTTCAAGGCACGGTTATCCTCATTGTCGCCAATAAAAACAGCGGCAACATAACGTGCTGCGCTTCCGAATCCAGGACAGTGATCGGTGACGAGAAGATCATTGTCAATGGTCTTGGGGATATGAACGACCCGGAGATCGTATCCTTCCTGAGCTGCGAAACTGTTGATAAGATAGGCAGTCTCTGAAGAATCGTTTCCTCCAATGTAGAAGAAATAGCGTACATTCATCTTTTTAAAATTATCAAATATCTGATTGCATTCTTCCTTTGTCGGTTTGTGCCGTATTGAACCGAGAGCCGCAGCGGGCGTTTGTGATATCTGACTGAGGACGAAATTGGGCTGTTCAAAGAGAGGTACATATTCGTTTCTGAGCATGCCCTGCACACCATGGCGCGCTCCATAAAATTCCACGATTTCCTCATGCTTCCGCGCTTCCATGATTGCGCCGATAAAACTCCGATTGATGACTGCGGTGGGACCGCCGGATTGTCCGATAACAGCGTTTCCTTTTGGACCTGGCATATCATTCTCCTTCTGCGATACTGTTATGGGAGTTGAAATTTTACAAATCGGGTTCGGCCAAACTGGGTGTAAACCCTCAGGCTACCCTAATATAGTAATGGAGGGATACATAATGAAAGTGAAAAATCAACAGGATAAGAATGAAACCTAAAAACGTATGTTCTTTGAGAACAGCGCCTGTGTATCCGTCCCATAGAAAAGTTCAGTCAGACCCGATCCAGGAAGCTGCTCTTCGCTGAGAAGAAAGATGGTCGAGCTGCTCTCACCTGGTTGGAGAATTGTCGAGTACTCCATGGGTTTTTGAAAGGTTTGTGTATCGCCAGATCTGTCCGTAATCCTCACCGTGACCGGGCCGGGATTTACCGCAACCTCTGCTTGACCTACATTACGAATGGTGAACCCAATAAGTATTTTTTTGCCCCGCACTCCTGTTGCATTAAATTCATAGACCAGATCCCCCTGTTCCTTCTGAATGAGAACATTTGCCGGTTTATTCAGGTAGAAGAGAACGATGGCTACGAGAAAAATATCAACAACGATAATGATCAGGCCTCTTCGTTTTCTTCTGAATAACAGGCTGCTTTTTCGATCAAAAGGGGGACGGTGACGTTTTCGCAGTCTCTCTGCCCTGCTGTAATGAAACTTCAATTCACCGCCTAGTTCATCATCTCTGACCGGTTCCTCCCTGTTGTTCATGTATCCTGCCTCGGGAATGATGCCCGGTTGTAACAACCGCATCGAAGCTGTGAAAACACCTCGGGAAGCATCAGAATAAGGTCTCCTGCCTTGACACTGTCCGCGGAGTTCAGTTTCTGGACTGCTCTGCCGCATTCTGTGTGTAGATACACACCAGTAACTGCAGCATCTTCACCTGAAAGCCCCCGGGCCATGAGCGACCCAATGATTCCGGACAGAACATCTCCACTTCCTCCCTTTGAAAGGGCCGCAACACCGCCGTCATTGACAAAGAGACTACCCTCAGAGGTGGCTACAATGGAAACGGCATCTTTTAACACGAGCGTCAGGCCATTGTTTACAGCGAAATCTCTTGCAACGGACAGTTTATTGCTCTTGATCTGCTCTTTACTCATTCCTGTGAGTCTTGACATCTCTCCAATATGCGGGGTAAGGACAAGGTCACAGCGGTGATTCTTCAGCATGTCCAGGTTTTGGGACAGACAGTTTAGCCCGTCTGCATCAATGACCACCCGCTTTTCAAGCTGCAGGGCTTTCTCTACCAGCCTGCATGCCTGACGCGAGACGCCGAGGCCAGGTCCAATAACCAGTGCATTCTGACGGCCAAACAGTTCATCAAGCCGAAGATCATCGGGGATACCCTCAAGTCCGGCAGGTAGATACCCTGCAATGACCTCATCCGGTTTCTGAATGGTGCTCTGTTTTGAAAGAAAAATCGTAACCAGCCCGCTGCCGCTTCGCAGGGCTGCACGGGATGCGAGAAGCGATGCTCCCTCAAAACCCCTCCTTCCCCCTACAACAGCCAGATGACCATAGGTGCCCTTGTGCGAGTCAGGCTTTCGTGGCGGCAGGAGTCGGTTCACCAGATAAGAATCAACAAAGATGGCCGGATGAGCGGCCTGCTTTACAGCAGCCGCTGGAAAACCTATATCAAGTACATCAACCCTGCCCGATGCTTCCTTCCCCGGGAAATCTACGATACCGTATTTGAGGCAGCCAACGGTATAGGTTGCATCGGCTTGAATTGCGAGCAGTTCCTTCTGCCCACCATTCGCGTCCACACCTGAGGGCATATCAATCGAAACGATGGGGACAGCCTGCCCATTTGAAAATTCTATGGCCCTCTTTATCATACCCCTCGGCATCCCCTGAAAACCGATACCGAGCAGGGCATCGACAATATAATTGTACTTGCAGAGTATGTGCTTCATTTGCTCAAATCGTTTTTCATCCGAGAGGTCGAACACATCAACGCCGAAAACAGGGAGCAGGTCAAAATTACGAAGCGCATCTCCCCTTAGTTTTTTCCTATCGACAAAGAGAAAAACTGCGGTCTGACACCCTCTCCGGCTGAGGTGCCGTGCAATGACAAACCCGTCTCCACCGTTATTGCCTCCCCCGCAGAGAACTGCTATCCGGTCAATTGTCCTGGGGCAGAAATCCTTCACAAACCTGTTGACAAATTCGAAGCCGGCGTTTTCCATGAGAAGTGACCCGGAAATCCCGAACTCCTCTATGGTTATTCGGTCTATCTCCTGCATCTCATTGCGGCTAACGATTTGCATTTTTAAATCCTTCAACCTTTGCCATGATAAACTCTCTGAAGGTAAGCTTCTCTCGCTTGTTGTGGATCAGCTTGTCACTTCGCCACCGATAGTAGTGTACGTTCCATTCATCGATCTTGATTGCTGATACTGAACCATCCGGAGCGATCTGCAGGTCCATCCAGATACCGTCATTCTCAAACTGGAAACTTCTCTTGGTGATGAATGAACCGTCAGGACGCAGTATGGTAATGACTGCTTTATTCTTATCGATGTACTTCCAGAAGAAACAATTCTGGTTTCCATCAATGCCAATAAACTCCTGTGTTGATTCAACCTCATTCCCCAACCCCATCTCCCATTGATAGGAATTGATCACGGAGGAGGACCCGAGATCATAAAATGAGATGCTGTAGTATAACAGATCCCGGATACCCTGCGCCTGTTCCTCCTTATCCACCCCTTCCTCTCTATCCCTGAAGCGATTGTAATCTTCGATCTCGATCTCCTCACCCCAGAGGTCTTCCTCCTTCCTCACCTCTTTTGTATCGAGCGATGTTTCATACTTGGACGTCCAGTAAAGAATCTGTCCGGGTTTCTCTGTGGGTAGGATATCCATCACGAAAGAGGCCCGGTTGTTCTGGTCTGGCTGCATGATCACGTCATCACTGGTGACCGTATACTTTTCCAACCGCTCTCCCTCTGGGCTGAAACGGTAATAGGTCCACGCATTCCATTCATCGTTACCGGTCATTACGACGAGATGGCCGTCCCGGTCGATTTCTATATTGTACATGTAGTAGAACGGATCTGAATCAATACCGTTCTCACCTATCCGGTGGACAATTGAGCCGAGACGATCAAATTTCAGAATATAGGACATATACTTCTCTTCGTATTCCTTCTCTTCATCAATAGTTTCGTCGTCTATACTGAATATATCGATAACCGTTTCAATCTCTGTCTTCTCCAGAAACATGTCTTCAACATAGATGTTATTTTCGCGATCAACCTCTATCAATCCGATCTGATTGAAATCATAGTACTTTTTTTGTTTCGTCTTCATGACCGAATTGTTCTCATCCTCAACCATTTCACCGTCTTCGATAATCAGAATTACATCACCTGGTGTCGTTGCCTTCACAATTTTCTGATTTACCGAATCAACGGTAAAAAAGAATCCGTTTCTGAAAAGAACATGCGCCGGTCCGACAAACCGACCGCTGCTCTCTCTGAGAACACCGATCTCCTCCTCATCCGTTCCAACGGGAAGGGAGAAGAGATGCTCCTTTTTCAGCTCAACAATCCTGTTTCTCCCACAACCGGCAAGAATCACCAGAAAAGCCATTATCATCGTGGTAAAGAGTACTGTGATTTTTTTATACTGCAACACGGATCTCCAGATTCCAAAGAAATAGTTTGTGAAACAACTGATAGGGCGCAGTTCCCTCTCCTTTTATATTAGGGTAAATAACAAGCTTCCAACACGTCAACAAAAAGATTCATAAATTTCGTTAAAAGAGCATAGTGCTGGCGAACTTCGAGTAAATTCATGGTAAAAACGCTTTTAAAACCTATATTTTTCTATTCCATACGGTATATTTAAAAAACTCGAAGTTCGCCCTATTATTCTCGGAAAGGGCAAATGGTAAAGTATCATTTATTTTAGTTTATTTTTCCCGACCTTGAACCTGTTCTGAAATGATGGTATCTTTATGTAGATAGGAATATAAGAAGGTGTGAAACAGGAAATGAAAAACCCAATTGTCAAGATGTTCGGCAGCAAGAATGAGCGGGAGCTCAAGTCATTGATGCCCCTTACACGGCAAATAGGCAGCCTCGAGGAAGAGATGAAGGGGCTTTCCGACGAGCAGCTCAGAGAAAAAACAGACCTGTTCCGGGAGAGACTCGCCCAGGGCGAGACGCTTGATGATATTCTGCCCGAAGCCTTTACCCTCGTGCGGGAGGCCGCCCGTCGCACCGTAGACATGAGGCATTTCGACGTACAGATCATGGGGGGCATTGTCCTCTATCAGGGTAAGATCACCGAAATGAAAACCGGTGAGGGTAAGACACTGGTGGCCACCCTGCCCCTCTACCTCATTGCGCTGGAGGGAAAGGGCGCCCATCTGATCACGGTAAACGATTATCTTGCCAAACGTGATGCAACCTGGATGGGCCCCATTTACGAACTTCTCGGCCTGAAAGTTACATATCTCTATCACGACATGCCCCATGATGAGCGCATGGCTGCTTATGATGCTGATATAACCTATGGTACGAACAATGAGTTCGGATTTGATTATCTCAGAGACAACATGACTGACAGCATTGAGGGAATGGTACAGCGTGGACATCACTACGCTATCGTAGACGAGGTGGACAGCGTCCTTGTCGACGAGGCGCGAACACCGCTTATCATATCAGGCCCAACTGATTCCGATACCCATCTCTACGCAGAGGTGAATCCGCGCATCACCAATCTCGTGTCCCGGCAGAAATCCATCGTCAATCGATACCTCAAAGAGGCTGAAACTTTCCTCAACGAGAGAAACACCGAGGAGGCTGGGAAGCGGCTGCTTCAGGCTGAAAAGGGCGATCCGAAAAACAAACGGCTGCTCGAGTTCAAGGAAAACCCTGAGAATATAAAGCTCATACAAAAAACTGAGTTTCTGTACAATCAGAGCAAGAGCATATCACAGATCGAAGAGGAGCTCTATTTCGTCATCGAAGAACGCGGCCATTCAGCGACCCTCACAGAACAGGGGAGGACGGCACTGTCACCTTCCAATCCGGAAAAACTCATACTGCACGACTATACGGATAAGATGGCCCAACTGGACTATGCGGACCTGCCGAAGGATGAAATCTTTGCACAGAAGGAGCAGCTCGAAAAGGAGTACCTCGAGGCATCGGAGAAGCTTCACATAATGAACCAGCTTCTCAAAGCCTACTCGCTCTACGAGCAGGATGTGGAGTATGTCATTCAGGATGGGAAGGTAGTCATAGTTGACGAGTTCACCGGCCGCCTCATGCCGGGCAGACGCTTCGGGGAGGGTCTCCATCAGGCTATTGAGGCTAAGGAAGGCGTTACTATTCAGCGGGACACACAGACTCTTGCCACCATTACCATACAGAACTACTTCAGGCTGTACAGCCGCCTCGCCGGCATGACGGGAACTGCTGAAACAGAAGCAGAGGAGTTTCTCAAGATCTACAACCTTGAAGTCATCGTCATCCCGACAAATGAGCCAGTCATTCGTACAGATCATACGGACCGCATATACCGTACTGGAAAGGAGAAATGGAAGGCCATAGCCGATGAGATTGAGGAGTGTTCGCAAAAAGGGCAGCCTGTGCTCGTGGGAACCATATCGGTTGAAAAATCTGAGCTGCTCGCAAAGATACTCAAAAGGCGAAAAATCAGTCATGAAGTGCTCAACGCACGATATCATGAGAAGGAGGCGCAGATCATAGCCAAGGCCGGTGAACAAGGTGCGGTAACCATAGCGACGAATATGGCCGGACGTGGAACCGATATCAAGCTCAGTGAAGGGGTCATTGAACACGGGGGCCTGCATATCATCGGAACGGAGAGACATGAGGCACGACGAATCGACAATCAGCTCAGAGGCCGCAGCGGGCGGCAGGGAGACCCTGGATCATCACGATTTTACCTCTCCCTGGAGGATGATCTCATGCGATTGTTCGGTTCAGCAAAGATATCCAACGTCATGCTCAGAATGGGTATGGAGGAGGACCAGAACATCGACTCATCCCTCGTATCCAAAGCCATTTCAAGCGCCCAGAAAAAGGTGGAGAACAGGAATTTCGAGATCAGGAAGCATCTCCTCGAATATGACAATGTTATGAATGATCAGCGAAGCTACATCTACGGCAAGCGTATGGACCTTCTCCGCCACGAAGACATCGGTAAGGAGATCGAGGAGACCATTACAGACCTTATCGAATCGAAGCTCGAAGAGTATGAGCTTCCTCGATCAGGCATATCCCCTTCTGTTGCACAGGATATTTTCATCTGGCTTTCAGAGCTTACGAGACGGGACGTGGAGATTGACATCGAGTCAGAAGAAGGAATCTCTTACGATGATTTCAGCAAACAGCTCAGCTCCTGGACAAACAGTGCATTGGCGGACAAGCACGCCGAGCTTGGAGAGGATATAGCGTCCCACGTTGAACGTTTCCTCGCCCTGCAATCCATCGACAAGCGGTGGAAGGAGCAACTGTACGAGATGGATGGTCTTCGCGAAGGGGTTGGTTATCAGGCATATGCACAGAAAGACCCTCTGATCGAGTATAAGTTTCAGTCATTCAACCTGTTCAAGGATCTTATCAAGAACATCAATACTGATATCGTCAGCAACCTCTTCAGGGTCCGTATCGCACCGACCGTGCGAAAGCCCTCCATCTGGCGAATCAACCGGGTGCAGCACAAGGAATATGGACAGTTCAGCTCGCGTGAGGGCTTCGAAGAGGGACCTTCAGCAGTACAGGAGGCAGCCCCTTCAACAGCTACCGCTCTTGCAGATCATCCGGACGGGTACATGCAACCTGCCGGGTATCCCCTACCTCAAAAACGCGAGCGACATCAGATCGTTACAAGTAAAAAGGTTGGCCGCAACGAACCGTGCCCCTGCGGCAGCGGAAAGAAGTACAAGTACTGCTGCGGCTCCTGACAGTCTTTTACCTATCTGTTTGACTCAAGAACTGAAACACCTGTTATGAATGTCAAATAAGACGGAATGAGAGGCAGCACGCATGGAGAGATGAAGGATATAAAACCGGCAAAAAGGGCAATGAGAATAGACACTCTATTCGACTCAACCAGTGAGTAGTCCGGTATGAAGCTAAGGTAGCGTGAAAGCAGCTGGAATTGCCCAATAATAAGCATCAAACCGATTGCCAGGAGCAGTATCCCACTCACGAGCTTGATGGTTTTGAAATTCTTTTTCAGGAAACTGGAGAAGGAGAGGAACGAACTGAAGGCAACAACTGCAAAGAGAAATGGAACACCGAGACCCACTGAGTAGGCGGCAAGCAACAGCACACCTTTCAAGGCTGTATCTTTAGTCGCTGCAAGGATAAGAATGCTTGAAAGAATCGGTCCAATACAAGGCGTCCACGCAGCAGCGAAGGTAATACCGATGAGGAACGCCCCGATCACACCCTCACGCTTCTTTCTGAAACCTTTACCCCGCTCGTAGTTGAGAAAGGGTATGGTAAAGACACCCATAACCTGTAACGCCAGAATAATGATAATGGCCCCCCCAATGATGGTGATGAGCCGCATGCGGCGGGTTAGAAAACTCGATAATGAACTCGCTCCGGCACCGAGCAGTACGAAAATCACAGTGAAGCCCAATATGAAAAACAGAGTGTTCACAACACTCTTTTGAACAATGCTTCGGTCAGCCAACTGATCTTTCTCCTTCACATGTAATCAGGGGCATTTCTTCCACAACTATGTCCCCTTTCATTCTTCTTCATAGAATATGAGAGAAACTCCCCTGCCAGGAAAGGGTAATTTGATTTGACAACGGCCCCCGTGTGGCCTAACATCAAGAATGAGATGATTCATGTAGAACACTCGATAATACCCATCGATATACTCGAGGAGATGATTGCCCTCGGTGAAGGGTATAAAACAGAATTCCGGGACAACCTGCCACGAAAAAAGAGCTCAAACGGCTGTAAGTAGGGGATTCATGCTTCATAATCACAAGGACTGATACATATGGATAATGAGCTGATCAGTGTCATCATCCCCACATACAATCGTGTACAGCTTCTCAAACGTGCTGTAGCTTCAGTTATTGATCAGAGTTACCGGAATATTGAGATCATCATCGTTGACGACGGTTCAACCGATGACACGTCCTCATTTATACGCTCCGTGAACAGAGATATTCACTATATTGCAACACACCATAGCGGCGTCAGCGCGGCCCGAAATCGGGGAATAGAGGCGGCAGCAGGGGCATGGATTGCCTTTCTCGATTCAGATGATTACTGGCTCAAAGACAAGCTCGAACGACAACTTCACTATGTTCATACCGTCCGCCCCGACGATCCCTCCCATGAAGAATATCTCATCTGTCATACCGATGAGGTCTGGATACGTAAGGGGAAGCGTATCAATCAGGGAAAGAAACATGCAAAACATGCCGGCTGGTTTTTCGTGCCATCCCTGCAGCTCTGTCTCATCAGCCCGTCTTCTGTTATGATACATAGCTGTTTATTTGAAAGGGTGGGACTCTTTGACGAAGATTTCGAGTTCGTCGAAGACTATGACCTGTGGCTCCGCATCACCGCCGGCTACCCTGTTGGGTATCTGAACGAAGCATTGACCGTAAAACATGGTGGTCACGATGACCAACTTTCTGGAAGAATCGACGGCATAGAAAAGTATAGAATTCGTTCTCTTGAAAAGATCATCTCCTCCGGGAACCTTCGTACCGATTTTCTGGACGCAGCATTGAAGGTCTACCAGAAAAAAGCCTCGATCTACATGGAGGGATGCAGAAAGAGGGGCAAGCATCGTGAGGCCGAGGAGCTGCAGGCCCGTATGCAGGACCTGCTGACCCGGGCTTCGACACCGGTAGAGAACCAAGGGAAAGGGTTTGAACGTATAGGCACATGAAAAAGATACTCATTATTGACGATGAAAAGCCGGTTCGGGATGTACTCAACATTGCTCTCAGCGAGGAGGGTTATGAGTCCTATCAGGCCCCGAGCGGGGAGCTGGGTTTCGAGCTCTTCAAGTCCAGTGAACCGGACATCGTTTTAACCGATGTGATGATGCCCGGTATCGACGGCATCGAAGTAACGAAGCGCATGAAGGCACAGCGAGATGATATTGATGTGGTGGTCATGAGCGGTTTCGGAACAGAAGAGCTGGTGGTCAATGCGCTTCGAGCCGGGGCATCGAACTATATAAAGAAACCTATCGTCTTTGATGAGCTATTCAAGATTCTTGATGACATCATATTCAAACGTGAGAACAGAAAACGTTTCGAGATTTTCAGGGAAATCGTAGAGAGTGAACATAAAGACATTGCCATTGGAAATGATGTGTCCAGAGTTTGGGGAGCGGTAAATCAGATTCTGTTCAATGCTCAAGCTGTTGCTGATCCCAATTCCCTTGAGGGAATGTGCATTGGACTTTATGAATTGCTGATCAACGCGATTGAGCATGGTAATCTGGGAATCACATTCCGTGAGAAGTCCGATGCCCTGCAGAACAACACATACAGGGAGCTTCTCGAAAGCCGAATGAAGCGTGCTGACAGTGAAGGTATGGTTGTTCGGATAGAGAGTGACTACGAGCCTTCCTCGATTACAGTTGAAATACGGGACCAGGGCGAGGGATTTGACCTGAGTACGCTTCCCGATCTAAAGGACGCCGAGGCAATACTGTCAGACCATGGGAGGGGTGTTCTTCTCGCAACGCTCTTCTATGACAGTGTCGACTATTCTGAGCCGGGCAACTGTGTAAAGGTATCGAAAACATTCCCGAAGAAATAACATCAGGCAATTTCTTCCGGAAGAGAAGATATCAGCCGATTCCCAGGGTCTCCCCCCCAGCAATTTGAATCCCTCTTGCGCTGAGCACTTCGATGGCCCTCTCGGGATCTTCAAATCTGAATATGAGCAGTGCCTTGTCTTTCGGCTGCTCGAAAAAGGCGTACATGTATTCCACATTGATATTTGCGATGCAGAGTACCTCGAGAACCTGAGCCAATCCACCCGGTTTATCAGGTACTTCCACAGCCACAACGTCCGTTTCCTTCACGATGAATCCCTTATCCTTGAGGACTTCCACCGCTTTATCGATGTTGTCGACGATCATCCTGAGAATGCCGAAATCTGAGGTGTCTGCCAGGGAAAGTGCGCGTAGGTTTATGTTGCTCTCTCCGAGCACCTCGGTTATCTCCATAATCCTACCCACCTTATTCTCAATGAATACTGAGACCTGACGTATCTGCATGGGTAACCTCCTTTATAATGTACGTTTATCAAATACCCTTTTTGCCTTGCCCTCTGATCGGGTTATCGTTTTCGGTTCCACAAGTTTGACACCAACCTTTATGCCGAGCAGGCTTTCGATTTCAGATTTTATTTTCAGCTCTACCTGTTCGAGCTCCTTAATTTCATCCGATATCATTTTCTCATTCATCTCGACAAGGACTTCGAGAACATCGAGGCTCCCCACACGGTCGATCACGATCCGATAGTGCGGTTCAGTACCCTCGATTCTCACAAGCACTTCTTCGATCTGCGAGGGGAACACATTCACACCCCGTATGATGAGCATGTCATCGGTCCTCCCCATAATCCGTTCCATGCGCATGGAGGTTCGTCCGCAAGCACACTTCCCCGGCTTGAGGGCGGTTATATCCCTGGTCCTGTATCGAATCAGCGGCGTCGCCTCCTTGGTAAGTGTGGTGATGACGAGCTCCCCAACTTCACCCGGGGGCAGTACTTCCCCTGTATCGGGATTAATGATCTCGGGATAGAAATGATCATCGCAGAGATGCACACCTGTTTTTTGCTCGCACTCGTTGCCCACCCCAGGTCCGATTATTTCGGTGAGGCCATAGATGTCCAGTGCAAGAAGGCCAAGACGGTTTTCAATCTCGATACGCATGTTGTTGGACCAGGGTTCAGCACCGAAATTACCGGCCCTGAGGGGCAGCCTCTTGAAATCGATTCCCATCTCCTCACCCACTTCGGCGAGGTAGAGGGTGTAGCTCGGGGTGCAGGTAAGAATGGTACTGCCGAAGTCCTGCATGATCATGACCTGCCGCTTCGTATTACCGCCTGACACAGGAATGACTGTAGCACCGATTCTCCTCGCCCCGTAGTGCACGCCAAGTCCTCCGGTGAACAGCCCATACCCATATGCGTTGTGCACTACGTCACTGGAGGTGGTCCCGCTCAGCGTCAGACAGCGAGCCATCACCTCACTCCAGAGATCAATATCCTTCTTCGTATACCCTCCGATGACTGGTTTCCCGGTGGTTCCCGAAGAGGTGTGCGTTTCAACAACCTCACTCATGGGAACGGCAAACATACCGAAGGGGTAATTGTCTCGCAAGTCGGTTTTGTTGGTGAAAGGAAGCTTTACAATATCCTCTATGGAGGAGATATGGGCGGGCTTCAACCCCAATTCATCAAACTTCTCTGTATAAAAGGGTATTTTGTCATAGGCCCTCTTCACGAGACCCTTCAACGCTTCACTCTGCAGAGCCTTCTTACCGCTGTCAGTCAGTGCCTCCCTCTCATTGTTCCACATCATGCGACCCTCCAATTTTCTCTTTCAGAAGCTTGTTCACGATTTCTGGGTTGGCTTTCCCCTTCGTCTTCTTCATGACCTGTCCAACCAGAAACCCGAAGGCCTTCTCCTTGCCTCCCCGTACGTCTTCGACCACCGTCATGTGTTCGGAGATCACTTCTGAGATAACCGCTTCCAGTGCCCCCTCATCTGTAACCTGCTTCAGGCCCTTCTTCTCAACGATGCTGCCCGCGCTCTTTCCGCTTGACATCATATCCATGAAGACGTCCTTCGCTATTTTGCCCGAAATGACCCCGCTGTCCATGAGGTCAAAAAGCTCGCGCAGCATTGCAGGTGTGACCGAGGATTGATCGATTTCAATTCGCTGCTCATTGAGATACCGCATGAGCTCACTCAGTATCCAGTTCGCTATTTTCTTGGGTTTTGCATACCCCTTGACAGCTTCCTCGAAATAGTTGGCCATTTTCAGGTTTGAGCAGAGGTTGGCGACGTCATATTCGGTAAGCCCATACTGCATGACGAAGCGTGCACGTTTCGCTTCGGGGAGTTCGGGAAGAGCGTCCCTCATCTTCTCGATCTCATCAGTTGTCAGGACAACGGGAACCAGATCGGGGTCCGGGAAGTAGCGATAATCCTGGGCTTCCTCCTTTGTCCGCATGGGGACAGTTGCATTCTTGTTTGGATCGAAAAGCAGGGTCTGCTGTAACAGTTTCTCTCCGCTTCGGAGGAGCTTTGACTGCCGCTTCACCTCATATTCAAGGGCCCTCTTCACGTTTGCAAAGGAGTTCATGTTCTTGATCTCCTGTTTCACGCCAAAGCCCTCATCTCCCGATTTGCGCAGCGAGATGTTGACATCGACCCGCAGCTCACCCTTCTCCATGTTACATTCCGACACCCCGGCATACTGCATCATCTCCTTGATTGCCACGAGGAACTGGTAGGCCTCGTCGGGGTCCCGTATATCAGGCTCTGAAACGATTTCAAGAAGAGGTACCCCGCACCGGTTGAAGTCGACGTAGCTAGGTCCGCGCGGATTCTCATCATGCACCAGTTTGCCCGCATCCTCCTCGAGGTGGGCTCTCGTTATACCGATCCACTTCTCACGACCATCTGATGTGACAATCCTGACGCGTCCTCCTCTGTTTACAGGAAGCTCGTACTGCGATATCTGATAGGCCTTCGGCAGATCGGGATAGAAATAGTT
>JAGLSF010000119.1 GCA_023136305.1 Spirochaetota bacterium | reverse complement strand
TTTCATACATCCGGAGGACCGCAACAGGGTGCGGGATGTGTACAGGCGGTGGCTCCTTGAGGAGGAACCGCCAAGCACCATCTCGATCAGGATAGTGACGAAAAGCGGTGAGGTGATCTGGGGTGAGGTCAATGCGGTGAGAATACTGTGGGAGGGTAAGCCGGCACTGCTCTGTTTCATACGCGATATAACCACAGAGAAGCGGCTCGGTGCACAACTCCAGCAGGCCCAAAAAATGGAGGCTATTGGAACACTTGCAGGTGGAATTGCTCATGACTTCAATAACCTCCTTCAGGCGGTGCTTGGGTACTCCGATCTTCTACTCCTGAACAGAGGCAGGGAAGAGCATGGTTACCGTGAGCTGCAGGGAATACAGAAGGCGGCAATGCGCGCCTCGGAACTCACCCAGCAGCTGCTGACCTTCAGCCGCAAGGTGGAGAGCAAGCTGAGACCCGTAAATCTCAACAATGAAGTGGGGCAGGTGCTTGAGATACTGAAGAGGACCATTCCAAAGATGGTTGAGATCGAGCTCCGACTCGAGAGGAATCTGCTTTCAGTCAACGCTGATCCTGTACAGATCGGTCAGGCACTGATGAACCTGGCGGTAAACGCCAAGGATGCCATGCCCGATGGCGGGAAATTGACTGTTGAAACGGGAAACGTTGTGCTCGACGAAGATTTCTGCAAATCCCATGTGGGTGCAAAGCCGGGTGCACATGTGGTCATTTCCGTTCGGGACACGGGCATAGGTATGGACAGAGAGACGATCTCCCATATTTTCGAACCCTTCTATACCACCAAGGGAACGGGAACCGGTACCGGTCTCGGTCTGGCTATGGTTTACGGCATTGTCAAGAATCATGCCGGCTATATCAGCTGCGAAAGTGCCCGCAGGAAGGGTGCGGAATTCAGGATATATCTGCCGGTCATCGAGCAGGAGGCACAATCGGAAGAGGAGGTTGAGGAGGCGCTGCCGGAGGGAGGGACGGAGACCATCCTCCTCATAGATGACGAGAAACTGATACGGGACCTGGGAGAAAAAGCCCTCACCAACTTCGGGTACACGGTGCTCACAGCCCCTGACGGGGAGTCGGCGGTTAAGTTGTATGGCAGGGAATATGAGCGGCTTGATCTTATTATTCTCGATCTCATCATGCCCAGGATGAGCGGCACGCACTGTTTTGAGGAGATAAAAAGAATCAATCCCGGGGCCCTGGTCATTATTGCAAGCGGCTACTCTGATGATGGGGCGATGCGTAAACCCCTGAAAAATGGAGCGACCAGATTTATCGACAAACCCTTCAACGTCAAGCAGCTGCTCCGACTGATTCGGGAAGTTCTGGACGAATAGTACCTGTGGTGATAAGTGCATGAAAAATTTCTTTCATCGGGGACAGGCACTCTCTCGAGCTGTCATACATTGCTACGCGGCTTATTCTTCTTCTGTGCCTGTTCGGCCTCCTCGAGAGAACCGTATCCCAGTCCCTTTACAAGATAGTCATACACCAGTTCGGAACCGTTCATACGTTTCTCAGCAAGGTTCCTGAGATCTCTGTGCAGCAGTGAGAGCGTGTTGTCGGAGTAGGTCTCCAGTTCCCCCTTGAGGTAGGTCTCAAATGATGTTTTCAATGCTGAGTCATCGTCCTCAGACAGGGGACGGGCTCCTGCCATGAAATGGGGGTATGTGTGGAACAACTCCTTCTGCCACCGGTACTGTATTTCTGCGATCCTGTCGATCAACGGGTTGGAGTTCTCACGGGGTATGAGATCGTCCATGCGGGCATACTTGATCGTCATCAAATTCTTTCCCTCCTTCTCAGCCCCCTGAAGATCATGCAGGTAACTTCCGAGTGTATCATCCGACCATATGCTGAATTGCGCTTTGCGGTGCAGGCGAAAGCTGTCAGGATACTGTCGGCAGCGGTAGTCACCGTCAGCGGGTACCGATAAAAACATCCTGAGCTCGGACTCAACTATCCGGTCCATGAGTTTTTCCCTGTCTGCCATTCCAGTCTTCCCTCCCCTCATGAAAGTCCGTGCCCTATGCGGTAGTATCGATAGGTCTCACCCATGCCATCCACAAAGGGTGTGTATGTAAAATCAACAATGCTCCGAATAAGGGTTCCCGAATAGATCAGGTGTTCGTCGAGTGGAAAGGGAAGAGGTATCTGCGATTTCTCTATCTCTTCGATTGTTTTCTCCTGTATCAGTAATTCCTTGCCTGTTATCATCTCAAACACATCCATGAGCCTGCGATATGAGAGGAGCTCTTCGGCAGAGGCGTTGAAGGCTCGATTGAAGGATTCTTTGTTTTCCAGGCAGCCCAGTATGATCCGTGCGACGTCCCAGACGGACACAAAGCTAAATAGAGCGAGATTGTCTTTGGGTATGCTGATCGGCTCACCTTTCACAATGAGATCGAAGAAATAGCTTTCGCGGGGCGCATAGTTGTACTTCCCGTATATGAATGCGGGCCGGATTGAGGTGAAGGGCATACCGTGCTCCAAGGCGAGATTTTCCAGTTCCAGCTCCGCGCGCCGCTTGTTGAAGCCATAGTCGGCAAAGGGTCCCAGCTCCGGCTGTGCTCCGGTGAGCTTTGGGGCCTCCTCTCTCATCGGAAGCTCACTGGTCCGGGAGTAGACAGAACAAGTGCTGATATAGATATACTGACCGATCCTGTCCGCCGGGAGCACGCTCAGTGTGGAGGAGATGTCTTCCGGCGCATAGGCGCAGAAATCAACCACCACACACCAGTCAATGTCGGGCAGGAGACGCCTCATCTCATCGAGGTCATGCCGGTCGCAGACGATCTCCTTCACCTCTTCCCGTCTGATGGGAATATTGCCCCTGTTCAATACATATATGCTGTAATCCTTCTCCTTGAGGAGCTCCTCGACAAACACCCTGCCCGCAAAGTAGCTGCCCCCAATTATCAGTATGTTCTTCATGCTCCTTCCTTATGGTATCCGCTATGGGGACCTTTCTCAGTTGATGATGGAAAACCTCTCTCCTAAAACCTTGTCCTGAATGCGGCTGTGTACGCTGTGCGCGTGATCGAGCAGGAAGTCACTCTGGGAGTCTGTGAGCCCCTCCTGCTGCAGTTCATCGATGAGCAGGGCACAGATCCTTTCAATCGCCTTCATTTTCATCCCACTGTCCTGCTCTTCCATCAGTTCCAGTATCAGTGCATGCACCTGCTGCCCCAGAACGGGAAGGTCCTTCGCGGCGTGGTGCATCCACTTGTAAAAAGGTGTGTAGCGTCGGTTCAGTAGAAACAGCAGGGACATGACATCGGAGCAGAATTTTATTTCTGAGTACTGGACCGCGAAAAGCTCGTTGCGGTTGAGTGAGCGCTCGAAGTTGTACTGCCCCGACTGTGCGATGGTAACGCAGCGGGATGCAATTTTTTTCAGCCGTATGTCCTCAGGGTAAAATCCCTTTAAATGTTCCCTCCAGCGGGTGAATTGCCCGAGAGGGTCATGAAAAACCCTGCCGTTAGTGCAGACGGCGAGGGATTGCTCGGGAATATGAAGCCACTCCCCGAGCTTCTGAGGGGGATGGTCGAGTCCCGTGCGGGTCTTGTAAAAAGAGGCGGTCGTGCATACGCCCGTTCGACCTTCTTCTCCGGGGCTTATAAGCCTGGGGCCAAACCCCATGAAGTTGTCGGGAAGCTTTTCATATTCCTCCTGTAGTGTACTGCCAATCTCCACGTGATCTTCGGCTGTGAGCCACATGCAAAATCCGGGACCCCAGTCATGGTCGCGGGATATTTCATCATCGAATCCGAAGCACTCGGAACCAGGGCCCACAAAACCTGCAGCTATACGGTCAGCGTAGGCTGAAAAGCGGTTCGAGATCATCTGTACGCCGTGTTCTCTGTAGTACTCCTCCGCAAGATCAAGACCCTTCATCTGTTTCTGGATCCCCTTGGAGTTTTGCAATGTTCTGACGGGTGATTTCGGCCTTCTTCCTTGCGCCCGCCTTTTCGTAGAGGGGGAGCGCTTTCTGATACCAGTTGAGTGCCTCGGTGAACCTGTTCTCCATGACATGGATGTAGGCAATATTCGTATACTGATCGGCAACCCCTTCGTTTTTTTTCAGCTTCCGAAATATGGGAAACGCGTGGTTATAGCTGTCCATGGCGAGATCGCATTTGTCTGAATCTCGGTACACGGAACCGATGTTCCCCCACTGCTCGGCCACGTGAAGAGGTTTTCCGAGCTCATCGAAGATTCTCAAAGCTTCCCTGAAATGTGTCAGCGCATCTTCATAACTGCTTTGCCTCGCCAGCAGCAGGCCACTGTTGTTATGGGTCCGCGCCTTTGCTTCATGGTCTTCGAGTTTGTCGAAAAGGCCCATGAGCCTCGCATAGATCTCCAGGGCAGGGCCATTGTCCTCTGTGAGCCGATAGACATCGGCCATTTCCTGAAGTACTGTCGCCTGCTTCAGTGGCTCGGCATGCTCGGCATAGATCGAGGCTGCACGGTCAAAGGCATCGAGGGCCTCCCTGTATCTTCCCGCCTTCACACTGGATCTGCCCCGGGTTGTCAACCCACCGGCCTTTTTAAGCATGCTCTCTATGTCCAAGACCACTCCTCTCCCTGGAGGAAGCGCGCATCACTGGTTGAAAAGCGAAACAGCTCCGTAAAGAACAGCTTCATCCCAGAGTTGTGCCTTTTGAATGTTTGCCCTGCGATGTTCCTCAAAGTAGGCTATGCGGTGAAGCATTTCACGAAGAGGAAGGGCCCATATCTCTCCCGTGAGGTGCTTGTTCCCGTTGATGATGCGCCTGTCTAGGTCTATAGGTCCAGGTGCACCGATGCCCAGAACCATGGCCTGCTCCTGGTTTCATCACCCTTGTGTATCCAAGGGGGATGCTCGAACTGTAAAGCAAATAATAAGGCACCTATCTTTCGATAGCAAGTAAGGATTGTTGTTTTCAGGGGGTTTACATTTTCTGGCAGGATTTTCTTATGATTATGCTTGGTCGCAGTACAATATGGTGAGGTGTGCTTACATGTTTTTCCATGAGATCGATGAGAAGGTGCATGGCATTCCTGCCCATTTCATAGGCGGGTTGTGAGATGGTGGTCAGAGAGATTGCCGATGAGAATGGAATGTCGTCGTATCCGATGATGGAGACATCATCCGGAATCAGAAGCCCCCTGTGTTCGTTTTCGGTGCTTAGGTATCTTGGACCGGAAATGTACACAATGTCTCGATGTCCGAGTGAATAGAGATACTTGGCGGGAGGTTCTTCACGTGCTTTTCTTCGGATTTGATATCATTCTCAGAGTCGCAAAAGATAATACTGTATCCCTGTATCTTGATAAATTCTTTGTAGAAGATACAATAAGGGAGATTTCTGAAGCATCATTGATTGGTGCCGTTTGATCAACGGTGAGGAGGCATATGTTGGGTATCACCTCTAGAGATAGAGTGGTTACTGCTCTCCAGCACCGAGAGCCCGACAGGGTTCCCATTTCTTTCGGGGGACTGCATGACAGCATTCACCTGTACGGTCACCGCGTGTTAAAGAAACACCTGAGACTCGAGGGTGGTGAGGATATTATCCAGGACCCATTCCAGCAGATCGTGTTCCCAGATGCACGTCTGCTCGACCTATTCAGGTCGGATATAGTACCCGTATATGCAAAACCAGCAGCCGGGTTTTCCCTTGCATATCGAGATGAGGGTCAAAACACAACGTACATGGACGAATGGGGAACAAAGTACAGAAAACCAAAGGAATCCGGGCTCTATTACGATTTTGAACGGCATGTTTTTTCTGGGAAGAGCATCGATGAAATAAGATCGCACCCCTTTCCCGATCCTGCCCATCCCTCCCGTTTCGAAGGCCTGAGAGATAAGGTTCAAAAACTGCTTATCGAAACGGATAAGGCAATCGTCGCCTATGCTCCAACAGGCGGCGTATATGAGCATACCTATTGGCTCAGGGGTATTGAGGAAACCTTCAGCGATATGGTTGACAACATTGAGCTGCTCGAGCTTCTCGCGGAGAGAATTCTTGAGTGGATGCTCGCCTTTTGGGAGGCCTATTTAAGGGAGATCGGGGACCTTGTACAGGTCGTGCAGATCGGCGATGATCTTGGAGGACAATGCGGCCCGCTTTTTTCGCCGAAGCTCTACCGAACTGTATTCAAACCCAGGGAAGGCAGGCTCATAGAGCTTATCAGGAAGAATACCGATGCCAAGGTGTATTTTCACTCGTGCGGCTCGATTATAGAGTTCATCCCCGATCTCATTGAGATTGGCGTGGAGGTGTTGAACCCAGTCCAGGTTCAGGCAGCTCGTATGGGCAGTGCCGA
>JAGLSF010000118.1 GCA_023136305.1 Spirochaetota bacterium | reverse complement strand
GTCCTCCATGGCCAGTTTCCCAAGCCTGGGAGCAAGGGCCCAGTGCCCGCCCACAACGCGTTTGAGCAGCCCCTCATGGGCCAGGTGATTCGCCCCGCGGTCCTGCCCGTCACCCTGTCCTGCAGCGTAGACCAGGGTGAGGTCTCTCGGCTCTCCCGTTTCCAGAAAGCGCCGCTCAAGGGCCGTGGTAAGGGCCTCGGGCACGGCAGCACCCACAAACCCTCCGGTTGCCACAGTCTGCCCGTCGTCAATCAGGAGAACAGCCTCATCCGCTGAACAGAGCCTACTTTTCAGCATGATTATCCGACCCATCCCCCGTTTACATGAATTACCTGCCCGGTGATGTAGGAGGCATACCCGCTGCACAGGAAAAGAACAACCCGCGCTATTTCCTCCGGCTCACCGAAACGGCCCATTGGTATACTGGCCAACATGCGCGCCCTCACCTCTTCAGGTATACTGAGACCCATATCAGTCAGAACAACTCCCGGGGCTACGGCATTGACAAGAATCCCCCGGCCGGCCAGCTCTCTGCTCAATGACCTGGTGAGGCCCACCACCCCCGCCTTTGAGGCAGCATAGTTTGCCTGCCCGAAGAAACCGATCACACCTGAGATTGAGGAGAGATTGACGATACGACCCCCGTCTGACATCCTCTTTGCCGCCTCCCGGCACATGTGAAAGGTCCCCGTCAGGTTTGTGTCGATGACATCCTGCCACTCCTCCTGTGTCATCTTTTTTACCGTGCGGTCCCGTATGATGCCAGCGTTGTTTACCAGTATATCCACATGTCCCAACCGGTCGACAACCTGGTCAAACAGGGCCTCTACAGCTTCAGGTTTCCGCACATCAGCTTCCATGACCACCGCTCTTTCACCGATTCCTGCAGCTGTCTGCTCTGCCCTCTCTCGATTATTTCCTTGGGGATCGTTGAAATAATTGATGATGACCGTGGCTCCTGCGTCAGAGATGAGAAGAGCAGTGCTCGCTCCCAATCCCTGCCCTGCTCCGGTGATGATGGCCGTTTTCCCCGAGAGATCAATCCCTCTCATCTGTACATCTCTCCTGCTATTTCTCATGGGCGTCCCGATCTCCTGTACCACTCAATCATGAAACTCCAGCAGGACAGTTCCCAGAACATTTCCGGTGATGCGCTCGTTCACAGAACCTCTCTTATGAGTACCCGTGCTGTCTCAGTTTTCAGGTTCTCATCAACCGAGCGTTCGACTTCGCCGGGTTCGAGGACGATGTTTCCCTCATCGATATTCACGATGAAGTCTGCCTCCCAGATGACCTGAAAATCGAGTCCATCAACCTTATCTGCCGTGTGATGATACCCCACGATGTAACAGACCCGCTCCAGTATATCGGGCCTTACGCCCTCCTCATTCATGAGCCTTCGTGCCACGGGCGGTCCTTCCTGCTCCTGATAGGGAGCCTCCATGGAAGAGTGCTTCTTCAGTGCTTCCGGAATGCCGATATCGTGGAATATGCTCCCCAGGGTTGCAACCTGCAGGATGAACGCATCGTCGATCCTTTCACCCTCGCATATCTGCTCAGCCCGTGCGAGCACTTTCAAGGTATGTTCAATGAAGCGGTCTTCCTGAAAGTATCCCTTCATCTTCTCTATTGCCTTCTCCCTGTACATATCCCCTCCTCAAGGATTTATGTGTAGAGTGTCCCTATCCCTCCAGCTCGTGTTCCAGCTGTGTACAAGAACCCAGGCCGGGTCTGTCCCTAGCAGGTTCCGCATCTGATCGAGCTGCTTCATGCTCTTCATTCTCCTTCCCATTAGTTGCATCTGTAGTCACTGATGCTGCAGTACATCGAGCATTGCATCTATATTCTCCAGTGGGATGTCGGGGGGCATGTCGTGGGCTGGAGCGACAATATAGCCGCCATGCTCCCTGGCAAGCTGCACACGGCTCCCAACCTCCTCCCTCACCTCTTCCGGTGTGCCGAAGGGGAGCGTGTGCTGAATGCTGAGGCCCCCGTAGAAGGCAAGGCGCCCCGCATAGGCCCCGATCACTTCCTGCACATCCATGGTTTCAGGCTGAACGGGATTGAACACGTTGACACCAATTTCGATCAAATCGTCGAGCACATCCAATATGTTGCCGCAGCAGTGGATGAACACATCGTATCCCCGCTCATGGGCCCTGCCGTAGAGCCTCCCCAGATAGGGTTTGATGAAGCTACGCCAGGTTTCAGGGCTCATGAGCATGCCGAGCTGCCCGCCCCAGTCATCGCTTAAGCGTATGGCGTCGATGGGAAAGGGTTCGAGCGCGTCGATGATCTGCAGGTCAAACTCGGTAATAAGTTCGAAGAGTTCGTGCACGAAGGAGGGGTTCTCTATAAAATCAACAAACAGACTCGCCATACCCCGCAGCGACCAGGCCCGCTCAAAGAGACAGCGTGAGATTTTCGCAATGACGTAGCGATGAGCACTATGCTCGATGATCGGTGCGAAGTGCGCATATCTCGATGCACTGCAGGGGTCGGGAACCTCAACCTCTTCGATCCGCATTTGCTCGAGAACCGTGTTCACCTGCGTACCGACATCCCTGTCGATTCTCCGATCCCAGAGCACCCCCCACTCATCCCGCCAAAGGCCGGGTGCAACCTCCACTGTACTGTCGGGGGCTTCACAACGAACATAGCAGAGGTGATTCCCGAAAAAGTCGTGCAGGCGGCTGTACCTGAAGATATTACTGCCCTGAACCCTGCGGTTCTCTTCCACGATGCCGCAGTTTTCCATGATGATACGCGCCATCCCGGACGTACAGTCGATCTGCCAGGGAACGCTATCCGTCTCTTTAAAATGGATACATCTTTTCACACGGTCTTTCTCTGTCATTACTCCCCTCGGGGATACATTTCCGGAAGTCTCGAAGCTCGAAATCGATGGGCTGAACATTCCAGATTCAAAGCAATGGAAGGATTGAGCAGAGGAGCATGCGCACACCTTGGCTGCACATGCTCTCCCTCTGCTCAGACATCGTTTTTCAATTGGGTGACCAGCGACCAGCAGTATATGGCTGGTTATCCAAAGATCTTTTTGTCGACCGCTTTTATGTTCTTCAACCCCTCACCGGCGAGCGCATCGGCACTTGGTGCATGCTTGCGCCAGATAGCGGTAAGCCGGGCAATATCGGGAAGATCGGGCGTAAAAGACTCTATGGTAATCCAGCCCTGATAATCGATGTCCTTGAGCGCCTGATACACCGTCTCCCACGGCACGAGGCCGGTTCCTGGGATGCCGCGCTCATTCTCACAGGCGTGGAAGTAGCCTAAAAAGCTTCCCGTATCCACGATGGCTTTGTAAAAATCCTTCTCTTCACGGATCATGTGATAGGTATCGAGGTGCACCTTGGCATTGGGCTCACCCACGTCTTTACAGAACATGACCGCATCGGCGGCGATATTGATGAAGTGGGTCTCAAACCGGTTGATCGCCTCAACACACAGGTCGATACCCTTGTCTCCGGCATACCTGCAGGCCTCCCGGTAGTTGGTAACAGCCCAGTCCCACTCCTTTTCAGTCCGCGCAACACCGGTGAAGTATCCCCAGGCCGCGTAGTTTACACCTCCGATGCCACAATCCCCGCCTGACACGGCATGGGCGATGTCGATGCTCTTCTTTAAAAAGTCGAGACCCTTCTTTCGCACCTCTGCATCGGGCGATATGCTGTTCGTCTCGTCGTTGAGGGTAACGGCGAAGTTGACGCCCATGTCATTGTCTTCCAATGCCGCCTTCGTCTCATCGATGGGGAACTCCTCGGGATGGCTAATCAGAATCTCCACTCCGTCAAACCCCAGATTCTTGGCATGGCCAATGAGCTTCACATCATCCTTCGCAAAGCTGCCGGTCCACAATAGGAGCTCAAGCCCGTATTTGTGCATAATTTTCTCCCTTCTCTTATGTCCAATCCAACACGATCACGCCATGACTTTTAAATAGGGCGTGTCAGCGGGTGCTGCCCAGAGACGCTTGATCTCGTCGTCCGCCTTGCACAGCGACAGTGAAAAACCAGCCATCTCCTGAGTGGTGATGTAGTTCCCCACGAGCGGTCTGAAGGGCCTGATGCCCTTCTCCTCGAGAATCTGATGGAGCCTCCTGTAGAGCAGGAACATCTCCATGAGCGTGGTGGAACCGCAGCCGTTGATGAGCACAAGCGTGTCGTCGCCTTTTTTAAACTCACCGTCCTCTAAAACACGCCCGGCAACAATATCCATCACCGCGTCAGCGGTTATAATTTTCATGGGGCCTTCGGGACCCGCTTCGCCGTGAACACCCGGGCCGATGATCAGCTCGTCGTCGGCAAGACCAAAGAGGGGCTGTCCCGTCTGCGGATGGGTGCATGGCTTCATGGCAACGGCGAGCGTTTTGGTCAGCGCCGTGGTTTGCCTCGTAATCTCTGCGACTTCATCCCTGCTTTTTCCATCCTCGGCGAGAGCTCCGGCTATCTTGAAACCAAAAACCATGCCGCCCATTCCTCTCCGTTTCTCCTCTTCACCCTTAGGGGCTGAAGCGATATCGTCATAGAGCAGGACACTTTCCACGTCGATTCCTTCGTCCCTGGCCATATCGATGGCGATACCGTTGTTGATGACGTCGCCCTCGTGGTTCGCAATGAGTGCCAGCACTGGGGTCTTCCCGCTCATGTCCCACGCTATCTTTATGGCCTCGTAGATGCGGTCACCGCCTGCACAGGCAAAGATGCCGCCCGGCACCTCCACGTCGTGCATACCGTAACCTATCAGGCCGTTCAGCCCCGGCTCATGGCCGGAACCCTGTCCAAAGACAATCTGCACCTTGCCCTTCTCCTTGGGCTTTTTCCTGATGATGATACCGTCTCCGACCATCTCCAACATGTCGCTGTGAGCCAGAACCAGCCCCTCATTCTCATCCTGGGCGAGGGTTTCAGGGTCGTTGAGGAATTTCTTCATAATCATACAGCACCCCCTCTGAAATAGAGAAATTTGGTTTATCCTCGATAAATTGTATTCAGTTTATCATCAGGAAAAAAAATTTCAACCAAAATAAGGAATCGGTGTTACTGTTGTGTTCTCTGGTGTGGAGGTGGTTTCAGGCGTTTCAGCTGGTGCCCCTGTCACTCCTGTCCTTCAGCTCACCGTACGAGGAGATTATCCTGCGGCCAAAATCAGAATCGGGGTCCACCCCTGAGATATCCTGTAAAACCTTCTCAACGCCACCCCGTTTGATCATTTCCTGCAGCCTGACAGCTTCGGAGTCATCCGTACTGTCGTACAGGAGTGCTGCACCGCAAACCTGCGCAACCCTTGCGGGGAATATGGACTGGGCGAGGCAGAGGCGGGCACTGCCGATGAGACGATCATCGGGTCCGAGTTTTCGTATCGGGTCACGCCCGACACGCTGCACGCTGTCCTGTATCATGGGATTCCCGAACCGCAGATCGATATCTCGCCGTATCTCTTCCTGATTGGCCGGTGTAAACACAGCGGGGTATTTCGCCAGGACAGCATCGCAGGCCTCGTCGAGAGCTCCCTGAAATATCTCCATGAGGTAGGGATCATTAAAGGGTTCGTGTACATAGGTGAAACCCTTCAGGTATCCGAGATAGGCAAGTGCGGCATGTCCCATGTTGTAGGTAAAGAGTTTGCGCTCGACCTCAGCGCTGAAGTTGGAAACGGGATGCATGCCCTCTATTGCCGGCATGGTAGCCCTCGCCGCCTTTCCGTCAAAGGTGAACCGGTGATAGGAATCGGCCACCACGAGGAGTGGGTCCTCTCCCGTATAGCGATCACCGACGTTTGGCACCATCCTGGCGACCACGGTGCCCACAAAACCCACGTTCTCCTCCAGATATGAGAGGAAGGGTAAATAAGTATGCTGTCCCCTTAATTCACCCCCTACGTGTCCCCTTAATTCGTCGGCGGCATTGAGCACGTTCTCGCAGAGGTATATGTCGATGGGCTTCGCTCCTGCCTCGTACCGTTTCATCACTCCATCTGCAAGCGCAGGGGCAATGGAAGGAAGGTTGTTGAGACCGACGGCAGTACTGATCAGGTCTGCACCCTGCAGTGCCTCGGAGACGGCATCACCGTCATCGGCATACACTGCCCTGATGCGGTCAATGGTGAGATTGATTTCCTGCTGCGAGCGGGCATCGAGCAGTTTGAGTGGATACTGCCCCGCACGGTTGAGCGCATCCACGAGGGGTTTGTGGGACTCCACGAAGACGGTGCTGTAGCCCGCCTCCCACAGGAGCTGTCCCATGAAGCCGCGTCCAATATTGCCGGCCCCAAACTGCACGGCAGTAAGCATGGATTTATTGTTATTCACCGTCAATGACCCGTATGATCCTGCTCTT
>JAGLSF010000117.1 GCA_023136305.1 Spirochaetota bacterium | reverse complement strand
GTACTGTAGAAATCGACGAAACAGCGGGATGCGGCCTCATAGAAGTCGCGGAGTTTTCTCTGAAGAGTTTGTTCCCTGCCGGTATATGTGCCGGATTTCCCCGAGAGTATGGCCCGGAAGAACCTGTATAGGGAGGGGGCGGGGAAACGATGGTCTGTATCGTCGATGCGCACAGTGCCCGCAGGTTCACTGCCTGCTGCAAATCCTGTGGCTGATTCGATGGTATGGAGGAATATATGCTCGATGGTTTTCCTGCTCACCTTAATACCGCATTTTACAGTTCAGATTCGGTGTGAAGCAGAGGCGTAACACGGGTTGATGCGCCCCTATTCCGGGTCTCTGAACTCGATGGTGTGATGACTGCCGTCACAGAAGGGTTTGTTTTTGGACACGCCGCAGCGGCACAGCGTATAGTGCTCACCCGATTCAGGTTTTGAACCCATATCATCCTTCAACTCGATGTGTCCCTCCACTTCGAGGGGACCGTCCTTCTTAACCCGAATAACCGGGTCCCTGTCAAGGTCTTGATAGCGAATGCCATTGATTTTATAGCTGAGTGCTCCGGAGGGACATTTCTTTATGGTTTCGATGATTTCATCTGCACCTGCACCCCTGGGGTCAATCCATCGCCTCTTCTTGTCATCAAACACCGAGGGAAGGCTCCTGATGCAGGACTTGTCATGGGAGCACACACCCCGGTTGTCGACAATGGTTATCTCAGTTCCCCTGTATTCAACAGCCCTGTCTTTCATGCGGTCGGGGGATTTATCGCCGACAAAGCCGGATCGAACATGTGACCCGTCGCAGTGCGGCTTGTGCTTAGAGCTGCCGCAGCGGCAGAGAGCCATCACAGGCTCAACCTTCAGGTCTCTGTTCTGATGATCAACGAACTTCTCGAAGTCTGCGACAAGATAGGGTTCATACTTTGTGAAGATGATGATTGGTTTCTTTCCCGAAGGCTGTTTACCCATGAACGCCAAAACTTCCTTTCTAGAGGTTTTAACACAACCTATTCACAGTACGCTGCGTTGGCAAATCCTGCAGATGGATTATAGCTTTCGCTAATCCCCCTGGATCTTGAAGGAGAGCTTGACCCTGACGCGGTAGGCGGCCACTTTGCCGTTTTCCAGCTTCAGGTCCATCTGGTCCACCTCTGCAATGCGGAGATCACGAAGGCTCTTGGAAGCGGTTTCCACCGCTTCCATTGCAGCAGCTTCCCAGGATTTTTCACTCGTCCCAATCACTTCGACAACCTTGTAGACTGACATGATACACCTCCCTTTTACATCATTGTCCCTTCCGGTTTAAACCGGGGCAGGAACAGCCCCTATTATAGTATGGATGTACAATCATTACAATGGGTGAACAGAGCTGTCTTTTTTCCCGCTTACGATACCGATCCTGAATCTGTCGTTCATGAAAGAGAAACTCCGTGTCCGCCGTTCCTGAATAGGAACAACCTGAAACCACGAAGATTAAGGATAGTGGTCTGTACCGGAATCGTCAATGGAATCAGAAGTTTGTCTCTACCATGGGGCGGAAGGTGAAGTGGTGCACCACCAGGTCTTCTGGCAGGGTCAGGGCTGCATACACTGCCTCTGCCACACTCTCGGGATGCATGTACTCCGGACGGTCTGCTTTCCTGAATGGAGTGTCGGTCCCGCCCGGATAGATGGAGGTCACCCTGATGTTGTATGGGCGCGCCTCTTTGCGGTAGATGTCGGTGAGCGCCTGCAGCCCCTGCTTGGCAGCCGTGTAAACCCCCATGGTCTCGTTGCTCGAGTGGCAGACCGTGGAAAGAATGTTGACCACATGGCCTCCCCGCTCCTGCATGTCTCGGAATGACTCACGCATCAGGATGTAGGGTGCCCGGAGATTGACGGATATCATTGCATCAAACTCCTCGGTTCCCACCTCCCACACATGCGACTTTCGCGAGTTGTATCCCGCATTGTTAATGAGTATGTCCGGCTGCCCGAAATATTTCGTGCTGGCGCTGTAGAAATCGAGCAGTGCCTCCTCATCGCTGATATCGAAGAGGCCGACATGGGGTTCGGGCGCACCCTGCTGCAGGATCAGCTCGGTGAGGCTCTCCATGTCCTCCCGGTTTCGGCCGCAGATCGCAAGCTTTGCCCCATCCAATGCGATACGCAGCGCAATGGCCCTGCCGATTCCCTTGGTAGCACCGGTTATGATCGTCACTTTGTCCTTGAGTGTCCCCATAATCACGTCCTTTCATACGCCTCGTTCCTGCGATTGCATCATGGAGAGACTGATAGTCATATATATATGGGGCGCGTATGAAAAGGCAAGCACTAAGGGCTATCATGAAACGTATTGGGAAAATCCTTTACATATGGAAAGATAAGAGATGTGTTCCCATATGTTAGAGATCCCTATTTCCCTTGAAAATTGGTGTATTGGTACGTACTATTGTTTCTCCATAGAGAGGTGAAGAGGGTCTGTGCATGGCAGGGAGTGCAGCAAACAGGACGGTGATTCTTGCTGCTGGAAGCGCATCGAGAATGCAGGACGGCATCGAGCGGTATGTCTCCAACGGAGAAGAGCTTCAGGCGATACGGAAGGGTGAAAAGATGGCAGCTCGCTTCGGAAAATTCCCCTTTCTGGACTATCAGATCCTCAACCTGGTTGAATCGGGCATCGGCGAGATAAACATTGTGCTCAAGCCGGATGACCGCTTCTTCCAGGAACGCTACACCACATTCGGTGAAAAGCTCTTTCCTGAGGCTGAGATCAGCTTTTCCTTTCAGGAGGTGACCGACGGTACAGCACATGCCCTGCTTACGGCAGCTGCATTTATCGGAGAGCATCCCTTTCTTCTCCTCAACGGAGACAATCTCTATTCATGGGAAGCCGTCACCATGCTTATGGAGACCCCGTCCGGCCAGTCGGGGGTCGTCGCCTTTGACATTGAGGGGTTCAACGAGTGGACCCGAAAGCGTCTAGAGTCCTATGCCGTCATTGAAACACACGAGGGACGGCTGACACGGATCGTGGAAAAGGCGGACGAACCGGAACGGTTCAGGGTGAATGACGTGCTTAACACCGGATCGGGTCAAGAGATCGAGGTGGAGGGAAGGGTTCTCACGAGCATGAACCTCTGGAGTTTTACACCAGAGATTGTCGAGATGTGCCGCGTCGTACCACGGCATATGCCGAGAAAGCCCGGGAAGCCTGGGGAGTTTGAGCTTCCCGATGCTGTTCAGCTTCTCCTGGAAGGGGGAAGAGAGATCCGGGTGTACTACGCATGCGAGGATGTGCTCGATCTCACGCGGCCCGAGGACATCGACGTGGTCGGGCGTCAGATAAGGGAAAACCTCTCTGAAAAGATCACGAATCTCGAGTGGCGATGGCGCCGGTCGGGCTGAAGCGGGCAGGCCCTCGGGTATCTATGCGTGTACCATAGGGTTCCCGAGGGTTTTTTCTTGACTACAGTATTACTTCGTATTACTGTATCCTAAAAGGTAGAGGAGTGGGGGAGTGAAGAAGAAGGAAGAGGTGATAACCTTCAAGGTCGATGAACCGCTTGCCAGGGCAATGGATACGATTCCAAACCGTTCTGAGTTTATACGCTCTGCCATTCTCACGGCAATGAAGAACATCTGCCCGCTCTGCAGCGGCACCGGAATTTTAACACCCGATCAAAGGCGGCACTGGGATGCGTTTGCCCGTGGACATTCCATCGAAGAGTGCACCGACTGCCACGCCTATCATCTGGTCTGCAACACGGGCCGGGATTGAGCAGTGAAGTCATGGGGAAGGGGATTGTTTTTGTGAAGGAAAACGTCCTTGTGAAGGGGATTGTCCTGGCGGGGAGAATTGTACTTTCAGCGCTGGTTCTTCTGAGCTGCTCTGTTGTCCTTCTGGCAGGGAAAACCGAAGAACCCGAGCCGAAGACTGGAGCGCTCGGCACCTTTGTCAGTATTGTGCCCCTGTCCTACTTCGTGGAGCGTATTGGTGGAGAACAGGTGCTCGTGCAGGTGCTCGTGCAGCCCGGACAGGACCCACACATATACGAGCCCACGCCCAGGCAGATGGTGGCGTTGAACGAGGCTGACATATTGTTCGTCACGGGTTTGCCCTTTGAGGAGCAGATCCTGGGAAAGGTACAGAGTACGAACCCTCATCTGCGGGTAGTCTACACCGACAGGGGTGTGGAGAGAAGGATGCTCGAAGAGCATCGCCATGGGGATGAAGAACATTCTCATGATGGGTTAGAACATGGCAATCGTGACAGTGAAGGAGATGATCACCATGTATCGGGAGAGCCTGATCCCCACATATGGCTGGGGCCTGAGGAGATAGGGATACAGGCCCGAAATATTTTTAAAGGCCTGGTTGAGGTCGAGCCGGATCTCAAAGAGTTTTTCAGGGAAAATTTCGACTCTTTTCTTGAGGACCTAGACGCAGTTGACAGGAGGCTGACTGAACTGCTCGCACCCTACCGGGGTAAATCCTTTTTCGTGTTCCACCCCTCTTTTGGCTACTTTGCAGATGTCTACGGACTCGTCCAGGTGCCCATTGAAATCGAAGGAAAGAGTCCGACGCCGAAACAGATCGAGGCCCTCATAGCGAAGGCCCGGAAAGAGGATGTACATATCATCTTTGTGCAGCCCCAGTTCGATAAGCGGAGTGGTGACGCCATCGCTGGGGCAATAAACGGGACGGTAATCACCATTGACCCGCTCGAAACGGATGTGCTGAAGAACCTGGAAGACATTGCACAGAAGATAGAGGGGTCGCTTCATTGATACAACCGGGGAGGGGAGGTGCCGGTAAAAGCCATGCGTGAAAGAGGACGAACACCGGGCAGGGGTTCTGCTCCTGCAATTGAGCTTGAGAAGTTGCACTTCTCTTATAACAGGGTGGTGGTGCTCGAGGATGTAAGCTTCAGGGTGGAACGGGGTGCGTTTCTATCCATGGTGGGTCCCAACGGCGGCGGGAAAACCACTCTGCTCAAGCTCATGCTCGGACTGCTCAAACCGAACTCGGGGAAGGTGACCATTTTCGAAGCGACGCCCGAGAAGAACCGCCACCGTATAGGCTACATGCCCCAGTATACACAGTTCGATCCTCAGTTTCCCGTCTCCGTTCTCGATGTGGTTCTCATGGGGAATCTTGGCCTGCGGCGCAGCGGGCCCTATTCACGGCATGACCGTAACAGGGCATGCCAGGTTCTGGATGAGGTCGACATGTGCGGCCGGTCCAAGGAGTCCTTTTCGAATCTCTCAGGGGGTCAGCGGCAGCGTGTTCTTCTTGCACGGGCGCTCATCGGCCAGCCGGAAATTCTGCTGCTGGATGAGCCGACCGCAAACGTGGATGTGGGGATCGAGAGTAAGCTTGACAGGATTCTTGGCGATCTGAAAGAGAAGATGACCATTCTCATGGTGACGCATGATCTCGGATTCGTGACCGATATGGTTGAGAGTGTTATCTGCGTCAACCGTAAGGTCGTTATTCATCCTACCCGAAGTCTCGATGGAAAGCTTATACAGGAGCTCTATGACGTGGATATTCGGATAGTGCAGCACAGCCATATCGCAAAGGGGGGTGGGCACAGAGATGGGTGAGTTTTTCCAGGCCCTGAGAAATCCCGACATCCTCTTTCTCCGCTACGCCCTTGTTGCGGGACTTACGGGGAGTGTGGCCTTCGGCACCATCGGCAGCTATGTGGTCGCCAAGCGCATCACCTACATTGCCGGGGCAATTGCCCACTCTGCGCTGGGAGGTATAGGTGCGGGGTTGTACCTGCAGGTGAAAATGGGGGTGGCCTGGTTCTCACCCATGCTTGGAGCCGTGGTTGCAGCCCTTGTTGCTGGGTTTATCATCGGGCTCGTCAACCTCTATGCACGGCAGCGGGAAGACACCGTTATCGGCGCCATCTGGGCAATCGGCATGGCCCTGGGTCTTCTCTTTTTCTCGAAAACCCCCGGCTATATTGAGCCCATGAGCTATCTCTTCGGCAATATACTCATGATATCCAGGACCGATCTCCTCATCATCGTGTCTCTCGACGTGGTTGTCATCCTACTTACCGTACTGTTCTACGACCGTTTCCTTGCCGTGTGCTTCGACGAGGAGTTCGCCCGGCTTCGCGGTGTACCGGTAGGCCTCTTCTATCTCCTGCTCATCTGCCTGATCTCCCTCACCGTGGTGCTCATGGTGACGGTTGTGGGTATCGTCATGGTTATTGCCCTCCTCACCCTTCCTGCCGCAGTGGCTGGCCTCTATTCCCGCGTACTGTGGAAGATGATGATAGTGTCGAGCCTGCTCTGCATGGCATTTACCTCCTTCGGCCTGGGATTCAGCTATGTATACGACCTTCCCACAGGTTCGAATATTATCCTTGTGGCCGGTTCCGTGTACATTCTCGCAGTGATGGGTAATCTT
>JAGLSF010000116.1 GCA_023136305.1 Spirochaetota bacterium | reverse complement strand
ACACATATACAGAAACACCATTCTTGGGGGGGAAGATACGTCCCCTGGACCCCCTGTGACCAATGTGCATATCGGGGTTGGATTCAGCTCAGCCGGGGATTGCAACCTCTTCAACAACTTCATTGTGGGTGGTGCAAGTTTTACAGATACTCAGAATGATAGCTACGGTGTCTATGTGCTGAACAGCGATGTGGATATCATAAACAACACCATAAACGGCTTGGGCAATGTAGGCGCACCTGCAAAAACCTACGGTATATACGGTGAGAATACGGACTCCAATATCATAAACAATATTATCATCGGAGGACGAGGTGGGACTCGCTATGGCATCATACTCAGCGAGCCAGCTCCAGTCAATGACGTGCTCATTTATTACAATAGCTTTGAAATAGATGGTTGTCTGAACGGCTTTCTAAACGATGGTATTACTTCTTTCATCACCATAGCCACCATGGAAAGCGGTTATAACCCCGGAATTCGCAGTCCATTCGGCAATTTGGACCACATTCAGGGTGACATTAATTTCTCAGACCGGAATTCCGGCGATTACACCATCACGGGTGGCGGGGACCTATCAAGCATCCTGAACAACGGGTACGATTTGAGTTTTATCCTGTCCTCAGGGGAACTGGCAGAAGCAACACTTGACAGGTTAAATAATATTCGCCCCGTTACTACCATGGACCGTGGCGGCCACGAGTTCAGCCCCTGATGCACATCGCCTCCGGTGCCATGGAACACCTTCACATCACCTCCCCTGAAGACACCCCGTGACACAGTACTGGAGAGCGGCTCTATCATCTCAGTTGCTCAACGGAATGAGGAGAGAAGGGCACAAGCGGCAGCTATGAGATGCGGGTCACAGATGTAAAAACTGCAGGATGTGCTCTCTGGGGGCGGCACCGACCATGCGGTTGACCTCCTTACCGTCCCTGAAGAGTATGAGGGTGGGGATCCCCTGTATACTGAACTGCATGGAGAGGTTGGGGTTCTCATCGGAGTTGATCTTCACCACCTTGATCCGGCCCGGGTAGCTCCTGGCAATATCATCCAGTATGGGCCCTATCATCCGGCAGGGGCCGCACCAGGGCGCCCAGAAGTCCAGGGCAGTGGGGATGGTTTCCGCGAGTACTTCCCTGGAGAACTCACTGCCCTCTATGCTGATCGTGCCCTTCGGAATCTCGAGCTTGCTCCCGCATTTACCGCAGATGGGAAGTGAGGAGATCTTCTCGAGTTTTACCCTGTTCTTTGTTTCGCAGTTGCGGCAGCGCAGTATGGCTTCGTTGTTCATGTTGAAACTCTAATTCCTGAAATGTCTCCCTAAAGATACAAAAAATCAACTCAAGTGTCGAGTTTTTCACATACACCATTCATCACGGCCCTCTCACAACCCAGTCCGAGTAACAGCGAGATGCCCTTAGAGGGTGATACCCATGTGTGTACCCACTTAAGTTTGTAATAATGAAGTAAATTGACAGGGCCTTTCCCTTCATATATATTTGGGAAAACTACAGGAATTTCAGACCCATGATAGAGAAGTTTGCGCGCTTTGTTGTACGATTCAGGGTTCTCATAATTGCTGTAGTCATAGTACTTACCCTTGCCCTCGCATTTTTCGCAACTCAGGTCAGGATGTCATCCAATCTCATCGATCTTGCACCGGAAGACAACCCTGAACTCATCACCCTGCAGGAGACACTTGGGCGGTTTGGCTCAACAACCTTCGTTATGGTCAGTGTCAAATCGGACAACGCCTATTCTTTCTCAACCCTCACCAAGATCAAGAACATATCTGATGAGATCCGTACACTCCACGAGGTCGAAGACATCATCGACCCTCTGAGCGCTAAAGTGTTCAAATACCTGTTTGGCATGGTAGTGGTAAAGACGAGCTTTCCGGGAGGTGAAATTCCTGAGTCACGTGAAAAGATAGCAAAGATCAAGGAAGAGATGCTCGCGGAGCCCATTCTGAAAAACGTCGTTGTTTCCGAGAACGGGGAATCCCTCGCGATCTATATCAAGATCAAGAACGGGGTTGACACGCAGCACCTGCGTGATAAACTGACGCGCATCATCGAACCCTATCAGGGACCAGAGGTGTTCTACCTTGCAGGAAGACCCATCATCGAAAGCTGGGTCAAGGAGTATATTCGCAGGGATTTGGTACGTCTCGCGATTCCCATTATCCTTCTGGTTATTGTTGTGCTGTTCATCAACTTCCGCTCAGGCCGCGGCGTTATTCTTCCCCTGAGTATTATGATCGGCAGCATGCTCTGGACACTCGGGCTCATGGGTCTATTCGGAAAAACGATCTCCATGGTGGGAGTCATGCTTCCCACCCTGGTACTCGTCATCTCGAGCTCTTACAGCATACATTTTCTCAACCAATACTACAAAGACGTACATGCGGACCTGCCGAGACGCCGCTGCGTTGAGGGGCCGGTTGTGCACATCGGCAAGACCATCATCCTTGCCGCGCTGACTACGATTGCGGGATTCGCCGCACTGACGATTAACCGCATCAAGCCGATGCGGGATCTCGGTGTGTTCGTGCTCATAGGTGTTTTCATATCGATGATGCTGAGCCTCACCTTCCTGCCAAGCATTTTGTCTATGCTTAAAAACCCGCGCAGGACCCTCCGGGCTTCAACCGAGGGCAGCAGGATGAACCGCTTTTTTCTCAATCTTGGGGATATGATCCTGAAACGCTGGAAGATCATACTCATCATTGCCCTGGTCATCGCCATATGGGCAATAGTCGGGATCCCGAATATAAAAGTTAACACAAGCTGGAAACGCTTTTTCAAGAAGAACTCCGACCTACTTACGAGTCAGCGTTTTATCCGATCGAATTTTGGCGGTGTCTCCACAATCAACGTCTCCTTCATCACCGAAGAGGACGACATGGATTTTAAAACCCTTGCCACTATTCGATACATAGACAGGGTAGAGCGGTGGATACGGGACCAGAACCTCCTCGGCCTCTCCAACTCACTTGTGGGTTATATAAAACGGGCCAATCAGCTCATACACGAGAATAATCCCGATGAATACCGTCTTCCCGAAAACGATGCTGATCTGCTCAAGATTTTCCTCATGTTCAAGATGTCCAAGTTCACGGAGAGCCTGAGCAATGTCATTACCGACGATTACCGTCACGCCAACATTGTGGTCAGAACAGTGGGACCAGAACAGGAGGAGGTGACCATCGCTGAGCTGAAGGAATTCCTGCGGAACTTCAGGGCCTTCGTGCGGGACAATCCCCACGAAGGGATCGAGGTTCGCATAGCAGGCGTAGACCTGATTTACGTCTCCCTCATTGACTACCTGATACGATCGCAGCTCATCAGCATACTGCTCAGTATCATCATTGTGTTCATCATCATTGCCATTACCTTTCGGTCACTGGCATTCGGGTTCTTCGGCCTTATTCCCATCTTCTTCGGCCTGTTCCTCAACTTTGGAACCATGAGCTACTTCAACGTATCACTTGATTTCATTACCTCGATGATCGCAAGCATCGCGGTGGGACTTGGCGTGGACAACAGCATTCACTATCTCATACGCTTTACGAGAACAGAACACAGCCTGCCGCTGAAGGAGCGGCTCAAGCAGGCGCTCGGCGTGACGGGGACCCCCATCTTTTTTACGTCCTTCACTCTCATCGCGGGGTTTTCGGTGCTTCTCTTCTCAAGCTTTAAACCCATTCTCTACTTTGGCCTCCTCATTTCGGTGACCATGCTCGGATGCTTTATCGGCGTCATATTCATACTGCCCGCATTCATCTACCTCGTGAAACCAAAGGCAATCATACAGGGAAAGGCGGAGTAATCCTGTACCCGGGGGTTGAAGCCCCCTGGTCCGTCAGGTCTGAGGGTGAAGCCCCCTAGTCCATCATTGCCTGCAGGTGACTTTTAATCTCCTCATTGGCGGGGGCCTTTTTCAGGGCCTTTTTTAAATAGCTTCGCGCCTGTGACTTCTCACCGAGCTTGTAATACACCCATCCAAGACTGTCCAGATAGGCGGGGTTGCCACGGTCCAGAGACACGGCCTTTTTGCACTCTTTGAGCGCCTCATCGAGGTTAAGGTTCGACTCTGCGTAGATGTATCCGAGTGAGTTGTGGGCATTGGCATTATCCGGGTCAATCTCCACCGCGCGGTAGAGATTCATGATCGCATCCTTGAACTGTCCCTTGCGGTCCATGATGTATCCGATGGCCGCATAGGCCTGAGCGCTTTCAAGCCCCATGTCGATGATACTGCGGAAGAGCTCGAGTGCCTCCTCATAGCGCTCCTGCAAGGTGTATAGATATCCCAGAATCATGGCCGTGTGTATCTTGTTGATATAGGCCAGCTCAGAATCAAAGACTTTTTGTAGATAATCCACAGCCCAATCGTACCTGCCCATACGGGCGTACACGATACCCAGATAGTAGTGGGTGTCAGGATTGTCCTTATCGAGTTCGAGAGCGTCGAGGAAATTCTGCAGGGCCAGCTCGTAGCTTTTCTTTTCAAAGTACTGCTTGCCGTCTTCGAGATACTGATCTATCTGTTTTTGCCTGTTCATTCCTCTATCAGGTCATTAAAGTTCCACTGCTTCAGCGTATCGATATAATCGCCGGCAGTGATATCGAATCGAAGGGGGGTGATGGAAACCCGTCGCTCGTGAACCGCTTTGACATCGGTGCCCTCGTCGAGAATATCGTGGGCATGAGCCCCTTCGATCCAATAGTATTTGTTTCTCTTCGGATCTTCACGTTCGATGAGCCGGTCGTTGTAAAAGCGCTTTCCAAGCCTCGTTATCTCGATACCCTCGATCTCATGTATCTCGAGGTTGGGCACATTCACACTCAGGATTATACCACTCTCCACTTTTTTCTCATCAATTTTTTCGACAACCCTCCGGGCAACATATGCGGCCGTCTCGTAGTGTACAGGCCTGCTCGAGACGTCAATCGATACGGCAACAGCAGGAATACTCAGTACCTTGGCCTGGGACGCAGCAGAGATGGTACCGGAATAGAATACGTCGGTGCCAAGGTTGAGCCCCATGTTGATGCCGGTCACCACTACATCGATCTTCTCCTTGACCACACCGTGCAGTGCAAGGTGAACCGCATCCACAGGCGTGCCATTCACTGCAAATACGCGATCCTCCTCAACCACTTTCAATCGTATGGGGTCGTGCAGGGATATGGAGTGGCCGGTGGCGCTGCGCTCCCGGTCTGGAGCAACGACGAACACATTGAAGTGTTCTTCAAAATGCTCTTTAAGGGCCCAGATACCCCTGCTCTCGATACCGTCATCATTTGAGAGAAGCACATTCTTCATGGTTCCCACGCTCTTTCCTCCCCGGTTGCCTAAACCCTCAAGCCCATCTCGTTGGGTGAACCCAGGTCAGCGAGCAGTTCGTCGAAGGAATACTGCACAGTCACGAATGCACCGCGGAATCGATTCACCTCATCCCGCACCTCCTTGCCCTCCCTGATACACTCCGCAATGAGATGCGCGATCACCTTCATTTCAGGCTCCTTCATGCCAACCCTGGTCATTTCCTGAACACCAATGCGTATTCCATCGGGGTTGGTAACGTTCCTCAGGGGTTCATGGGGAAGGATGTTCATATTGAGAATGATGTCATTCTCCTTCAGGAGGTTTGCCACCATCTTTCCGCCGCCATACTCCTGCACGTCAGCGGCGGCCTGATGGCTCTCGGTAAAGCCGAACTCCTCTCCCAGCACGTTGAACCCCTCCTTCTTCAGTGCCTTCGCGAGAGACTTCGCATTCCTGATAGTCTGGTCGCTGTACTGCTTGCCGAAGCTGATGATCTCCTGGGTCGCAACGGCAAGTCCAACAAGCGTATCCAGGTGGTGGTTGCTCGACGAACCGGGGAATGCGCCCTTGTCAACCTTTTGCCACTCCCCTGACCCCATGTTGCTCATAATGATTCCGCGCTGCGTCCCGAAAAAGGTCTTGTGCGTTGAACCGGTCACGATAAAGGCGCCCTCTCTGAGAGGGTCCTGAAAAGTCCCCCCGGCGATCAAGCCGAGCACATGCGCCGCATCGTAGATGATGAGGGTTTTGTTTTCGTTGCAGACATCGATAAGTTCACGTACAGGTTCAGGAAAGAGGAACAGGCTCTTCCCAAAGATCAGCATTTTCGGACGGCATATGCCTATGAGGTCTTTTGTACTGTCAACATCGATGTGGAATCCATCCTTTGACAGGGGAAAGTCGATCACATTGGTGGTGAATTTGCCAACCGAGCCGGCAAGATGATGGCTTATGTGTCCGCCTCCGGGTGTCGAGTTCACCATGACGATATCGCCGGGTTTGATGAAACTGGAAAATACAGCTTCGTTTGCGTTGGTCCCGCTTATGGGCCTCACGTCTGCTTTCGTACACCGGAAGAGGGTTTTAATATCGTTTCGCAGATCGCTCTCAATCTTGTCGATGTATT
>JAGLSF010000115.1 GCA_023136305.1 Spirochaetota bacterium | reverse complement strand
AGCATAGTCTCACCCGGTTTCATCGATGTACATGTTCAGGGCGCAGGCGGTGCCGATGTGCTCGACGGCAGTGAAGAGGCCTTTCGCATCATAGCTCAAACCTGCGCACGGTTCGGGGTCACCGGATTTCTCGCCACCACGGTGTATAAGCCGGGCCAGGACAATTTTCATCTTCGTGAAGCTGCCCGGAACACGGGTAAGGACCTTGGCGGGGCGCGGCTTCTCGGTACTCATCTGGAAGGTCCTTTCATCTCGCCGGATAAACGGGGTATGATACAGCCCGATTCCATCTGCCCGCCATCAACGCGTGAGCTGGAGCGCATACTCGAGCTCAGCAGGGGAACACTCAGGATGATGACCATTGCTCCTGAACTGGAGAACAATCTGAAACTCATCACCCGTCTCAAGAAACATGGCGCCGTCGCATCCTTTGGACACTCAAGCGCGACCCATGAGCAGACCCTGCAGGGAATCGAGGCGGGGATCAGCCACGTGACACATCTGTTCAACGCCATGCCCGCCATGCATCATCGGGAGCCCGGTTCTCTACCCGCGCTCTTTGAGTCCGACCTCAGCGCTCAGGTCATCCCCGACGGTGTGCACATTCATCCCGCAGTGCTGAGACTTTCCTGTCGGCTTCTCGGCCCGGAGCGCACCGTGACCATCACCGACGGCATGCAGGCTATGGGTCTCCCCGATGGCGAGTACGAGTACAACACCCTGCGGTATCGATCGGTCGACGGTACGGCCCGATATGAGGACGGCACGCTTATCGGAACGGCCCTGGGTATGAGTGAGCTCCTCAGGCGGCTGCAGGACTTCACGCAGTTCAGCTTTGAGCAGACGCTTCGAACGGCGACCGTCAACCCCGCACGGGTTCTAGGCCTGGAAACCTGCAATGAATGGATCACACAGGGTATGAATGGAGACCTGGTCATTCTCGATCCTTCATTTTCTGTGCATGCCACGATCGTATCCGGAAAGGTGGTGTATCAAAGATAGGTGAGCACTTGGACTGTTACTGGGTCTACATTCTGCAGGTAAAGAACGGTAACTACTATACCGGCTGCACAAACGACATGCATCGCCGGTACACCGAACATGTACGCGGAACGGGGAGATGCAGGTACACGCGAAGCTTTCCACCGGTCCGCCTCGCCCAGTGCTGGAAGGTACACGATTCCAGGGGTATAGCTCTTCGGATTGAACAGTTTGTGAAGAGAAAGCCGAGAAGGACCAAAATTGATCTGATCCAGAACCCGGCGCTCCTTACTGATCTGCTTAAACTGGCTCGGATAACCGGGGCCAGGGTCGAAACCTGCGATAGAGCTGTGCTCGATGACATAAACAACACTGTATTAAAAAAGTAAATAAAAGATATCGCTTCGCGAGCGCTATACGAGCTTTTTGTTCGCCCTAAAAGGAAAACCCCCGGGAAAAGGAGGTAAAAAACCCGGAGGCCTCCGTTAAGATAACACAAATGCTCTGTACCCGTAACAGATCGAAGGTAGGCACAGACTTGGTTTTCTCTGTTAAGACAGGGTTAATTTTCTGTTAATTACAGCCCATGGAATGACCGTAATCTCCCCACTCAGTCATGTGTCCGCTTTCTCGAAGAGTCCCTGGGAGAACCAGACCGGAACTCAGAACGGGAATCAGAATGGGATTAAGAACGCGATTGGGGATGGGGATTGGGGAGCAGGGCTTTCCTGCTGAGGTTGATCCTTCCCAATGCATCTATTTCCGTAACCTTTACCTTTACTCTGTCTCCCACGTTCAGTACATCCGTAACCTTGTTCACACGATGATGTTCGAGCTTCGAAATATGGACAAGTCCCTCCTTGCCCGGCTGTATTTCTACAAAGGCGCCGAAATCCATGATGCGTTTTACCTCACCCTCATATGCCTTGCCCACTTCAATCTCTGCGATGAGGCTCTGTATGGTGTCGTACGCCCTCTCGGCATCACCCTCACCTGTTGCCGATATGGTGACTGTACCATCATCTTCCACGTTTATATTGGTTCCCGTTTCTTCGATGATAGAGCGTATCATCTTTCCCGAGGGACCTATGATGGTACCGATCTTTTCCTGCGGAACCTTAAGGATCAGTATCTTCGGTGCGTACCGGGAGATACTATCCACCGGTTTCTCGATGACCTCGGCCATCTTGTCCAGGATGTGCAGTCTCCCCTCCCGGGCCTGTTCGAGGGCTTCGCGCATGATCTCCTTGGAGATCCCGCTGATCTTCACATCCATCTGAAAGCCCGTGATGCCTTTTCTGGTTCCCGCAACTTTAAAATCCATGTCTCCGAGATGGTCCTCAGAGCCAAGTATATCGCTCAGGACGGCGTATCGGTCTGCACTCTCGAACACAAGCCCCATGGCAACCCCTGCAACCGAATCGCGCAGCGGTACTCCGGCACTCAGCAGTGAGAGTGAACCGGCGCATATCGATGCCATGGAGGAGGACCCATTGGATTCAGTGATTTCCGAGACCACACGTATGGTGTAGGGGAAATCTTCCTTTTCCGGAATCATCGATTTGATTGACCGTTCGGCCAGATGACCGTGGCCGATTTCCCGCCTTCCCGGACCGAGCCTGCCTGCGGTTTCACCCACGCAAAAGGGAGGAAAGTTATAGTGGAGCATGAATGCCTTCGTTCCCTCTCCCTCTATGTTGTCGTATCGCTGCTCGTCAGAAACAGTTCCCAGGCTCGTGATGGCGATACTCTGCGTCTCACCCCTGGTAAACAGGGCGGAGCCATGCGTCCTCTGAAAGAGGGTCACCTCAATATCGATTGGCCTGATATCCTTCAATCCCCTACCGTCGGAACGACGACCCTCATCGATGATGGATTTTCTGACGATCTCCTTCTCAATGCTTTCTAAAATTTCATACACCTGCGGAAGGCTTTCCTCGCCAAACTGCTCGTTGATCTTCTCTAAAGTCTGTTCACCCGCACTGTCAAGCGCATTCTGACGCGCGAGCTTGGTGGGAACAAAACAGGCCTCACTGTACTGAGCATAGGCATGGTCCCGGACCGCAGCGACAAGTTTCTCATCGACGGATTCCTCTGAGACTTCCATCTTTGTCTTTCCAGCCCGATTTATGAGCTCCTGCTGAGCTTCGATGATCTCCCGGATATAGGGTTCTGCAAAGGATATGGCCCCGAGAAGCTCTTCCTCGGTAACTTCCTGCGCACCTCCCTCGACCATGATGATGTCTTCGTCCGTACCGGCAACGACGATTTCGAGAGAGGCCTCCTCCATTTGTGAGTAGGTGGGATTTACCACATAGGAATCGTCTAGCATCCCTACACGTACCGCACCAACGAGTTTCTTGAGCGGGATGTCTGACAGGCCCACTGCCAGGGAAGCCCCGTTCATGGCTAGAATGTCCGGCGGATTTATCTGGTCCGTCGACATGGTTGTTGCGATGATCTGCAGTTCCCGCCTGAAATTCTTGGGAAAGAGAGGTCGGAGAGGACGGTCGATGAGTCTGGAAACCAGTATTTCCTTCTCCTGAGGCCTTCCTTCCCTCTTAAAAAAACCGCCGGGTATCTTCCCGGCTGCGTAGAACTTCTCTACGTAATTGACTGTGAGTGGCAGATAATCAAGTGAGCTGTTTTCCGATTTCGATGCACAGGCAGTCGCCAGAACGACGCTGCCCTCATATCTCACAAGTGCGGCCCCATTGGCCTGTTTAGCTATCTTACCCGTTTCAAAGATGAGCGCTGCGTCGCCCAGAGTTAGTTTTGTTTTTTCTTCCATTTTCTACGTTATACTTATTTCCTTATTCCTAGTTTTGCAATAATATCGCGATATCTGCCTATATCCTTGCCTTTGAGATAATCGAGCAGCCTTCTTCGCTGTCCGACCAGCTTGAGCAGCCCCCTCCTCGAATGGTGATCTTTCTTATGTGTCTTGAAATGTTCCGTAAGATTGGTGATCCTCTCGGTGAGGAGGGCTATCTGAACTTCCGGAGACCCGGTATCCTTTTCATGTTTCCTGTGATTTCCGATCAGTTCCTCTTTTTTTTCCTTCGTAATCGACATGCATACCTTCCCCCTGCGATGGCAGGGCTTTTTTACAATAATATCCTGAAATATACTGAATTTACGGTGAATATCAAACTTATTTTTGTGGATCCAGTCGGTGGGAGAACTGCAGCCTGTAAAGCCCGTTCCTCTTCAAATCCACTTCTTCGCACATGCAAAAGCCTTCGTCCACTCTCTCGACAACCATCCCTTTTCCCTGTCTCTCCCTGTCATCGTAGAGTACCCCCATATATCTACCCTCATCAGGAAAAGCGCAATTCATGCAGAGGGGTTTTAGTAGGTTGCCCCCCCCGATGACGTACAGATGATAGCTTTGCCCGAGAAGGGCATCTGCCAGTTCGAAGTCTCCCCTCTTGACCGCATCCCGTATTCGGGTGCTCGATACAGGCCCGCACAAATGCATTACATCATCGACGACCAGGAGATCATAGCTATACTGGTCTGCGTTTCGGCTCAGGAAATCGATGTTGCCCTTATTGCCTTTCCCGAACCGGAACCCCCTGCCCAGGCAAAGCAGTCCCGGTGCCAGCTCCCGCTGCAGCATACGGAGGAAACTCTCAGGTTCGGTATCTGCAAACTCAGCTGAAAAGTCGAGATAGAACAGAAGGTCAACACCCGCATTTCGCAGGTTCACGAGCTTCTCATGGGGCAGGGTCAGTCTCTCGGGTTCAACTCCGCGCAGCATCTTCAGAGGGTGTTCCTTGAAGGTAATCACCGCAGTACGAAGCCCTCGGTGCCCGGATTGAGAGAGAAGTGTTTGTACGATTTCCCTGTGTCCTCGGTGAAAGCCCTCGAAATTCCCAATCGTCAACCCCACTTTGCCATGAAAATCATTCAACCTCTTAATACGCTCAACAATGTACAAGGGCTTCCCCGAATCTGTTCCTCACTGGGTAGTAATGTATTTATCCCTTCCTACGGACAGGGTCGTCACTCCTCCCGAATACCTTGAAATATCCAGGTTTTGGTTTCAGCTCCACAATTGCTATTAGCTTCCCGCTGTTGACAAGGCAGAGATGCTCCGACTGGGGGAGTTCCTGCCCCAGCTCTTTCAGAATTTGCCAGGCAGGGACCCCGTTGAATACACGGGAGGCTCTCTCCACCCCAACTTCAACCTGTGGAAAATCATGGAGCGCCTCCGGCATCGACAGGAGTGGTGTGGATTCATTTACCTCATCGGCCGTGATTGCATTTTCCACCGAAAAGGAACCGATACGCAACCGATGGAGCTCAGCCAGATACCCGCAGGTACCGAGGGAATTGGAAATATCACGGGCCAGAGACCGAATATAGGTACCCCTGGATGCGGTAACATCAATGTGTATAAAACTCCCTCCGTTTTTCAATAAGGTGAGGTTTTTAATCTCCACTTCTCTTGGCTGCGCCTGGGCGGGTGTGCCGCTGCGTGCCAGATGGTACAGTCTTTTACCATTCTGATGGAGTGCAGAGTATAGAGGGGGCACCTGCAGAATCTTGCCCCTGAACCCGCCAAGCACCCTCTGAATTTGGCCATCGGAAAAAACGCCCGGAGAGCCCGACCGCACCATATGACCGTACCGATCCAGTGTATCAGTCTCAACACCGAACCGCACTGTTCCGCGGTACTGTTTGAAATACCCCATCAGAAGGTTTTGTATTGCTGTGGCCCTGTTCACACATATAAGGAGCAGACCGGATGCCGATTTATCCAGTGTTCCCGTATGTCCCGCCTTGCGGGCGCCGATTCTCTTCCTCACCAGCCGCACTGTTTCAAAGGACGTACGGCCGACCTCCTTGTTGATGAGGAGAATGCCGTCTAAGTCCACCCCTTTTCATACACCTCCCCGATAAGCCTCTCGATGATGGCGGGGCCCTTCTGCTTCACGTTTGCTTCAATCACGAATCCGCTTGCCTTCAAATGACCACCGCCGCCATACAGGTTGGCGAGGTAGTTGCAGTTGATCCTGTCGACGGAACGAAGGCTCCCCTTCATCATTTTTTCGTTGAGCTGTCTGAGAAATATGATAAGGTCCACATCCTTTAATCCCTTGATCACCTCGAGTATCCCCTCGTTGTCCTCTTCGTTCGCCCCAATTTCGGTATACACGGAGAGCGGGATTATCAGGGATGCGATCCTGCCCGAGCCGTCAAGTTTCAGTAATTTGAGCGCCTCTCCAAGCAGCCTGAAATGGGCAATGCTCTTGCTGTTGAAAACCCGGCTGTACACGTAAGCCGGGTCAACATCGTATTCGAGCAACCTGGACACAATGCGGAATACGCGGGTCGACGTATTGGAATAGGCAAAGGAGCCGGTATCCCACAGTATGGAAGTATAGAGACAGGCCGCGATGTCGCTGTTGAGGTAGCGGTAGGGGTCGGGAATCAGTTTATAAATAATCTCACCTATGCTGGATGCATCGGTATTGATATAG
>JAGLSF010000114.1 GCA_023136305.1 Spirochaetota bacterium | reverse complement strand
AGCGTCAGGCAACCAAGGATGCGGGCAGGATTGCGGGATTCGATGTCAAGCGGATCATCAATGAACCGACTGCCGCTGCTCTCGCCTACGGACTGGAGAAGAAGAAGGATGAGAAGATCGCGGTCTACGATCTGGGCGGCGGTACATTCGACATTTCCATACTCGAGCTCGGTGATGGGGTATTCGAGGTGAAAGCCACCAATGGAAATACCCATCTTGGCGGTGATGACCTGGACAAGCGCGTCATGGACTGGCTCGTCGATGAGTTCAAGAAGCAGTACAGTATCGATCTGTCGGGCGACAAGATGGCTATACAACGGCTGAAAGAGGGTGCCGAAAAGGCCAAGATCGAGCTTTCAAGCACGACAAATACGGAGATCAATCTCCCCTTCATAACTGCCGATTCGGGTGGTCCGAAACATCTGAACTACTCACTGTCTAGATCGAAGTTTGAACAGCTCGTGGGTGACCTCATCGAATCCACCCGAGGACCCTGCGAAAGTGCACTTAAGGATGCTGGTCTTGCAGCTGATGATATCGATGAGGTGATTCTCGTCGGAGGTTCCACTCGAATTCCAGCCGTCATCGATGTGGTGAAAAAGATCTTTAAGAAAGAGCCGAACAAGGGCGTAAATCCGGATGAAGCGGTTGCCATAGGTGCTGCCATACAGGGCGGAATACTGGGCGGTGAGGTGAAGGATGTACTGCTTCTCGACGTTACGCCTCTCTCTCTCGGAATTGAAACGCTCGGCAGCGTTATGACGAGGCTCATCGAGCGGAACACCACCATACCGACACGCAAGAGCCAGATCTTCTCGACCGCGGCTGATAATCAGACTGCAGTAAGCATTAATGTGCTTCAGGGCGAACGGGAGATGGCCACCCGCAACAGAACGCTCGGGCGGTTTGATCTGATTGGCCTTCCACCTGCACCACGGGGAGTACCGCAGATCGAAGTCACCTTTGATATCGATGCCAACGGAATCGTGCACGTCTCAGCAAAGGACCTCGCTACCGGCAAAGAGCAGAAGATCAGGATCGAATCCTCCAGCGGACTGAATGAGGAAGAAATTCAGAATATGGTTAAAGACGCTGAGGCGCATGCAGAGGAGGACCGCATGGCCAAGGAGAAGGCGGATGCGGTCAATCAGGCGGACAGCCTCATCTATCAGACCGAAAAGATGCTCAAAGACTACGGTGATAAGATCTCTGCTGAGGATCGTGCAAACATAGAAAAAGAGATCGAGAATACCAGAAGCGCCATGAATGATGGAGATGTCGAACGTATAAAGCAGGCAGTCGAAGCACTGACGCAGGCTTCCTACAAGATATCCGAGGCAATGTATCGGGAAGCCGCATCGTCACAGGCATCACAGCAGGATATGGGGGCAGAAGCCGAAGGTGCTCCTGAACAGCCGGAGCCCGAAGCCGGAGGAAGCGATGAGGATGTTGTGGATGCCGAATACGAAGTAGTTGATGACGACAAGAATGCTCAGAGCTAAGTGTTCCATCCGGGAGTTACTATGAAAGATAACAATACCCTATAGGGAGACTTATAGGGTATTTTTTTGTTTTGAGAGTCTTTGGAGATGACCAGCGCATGGCAGCAAAGAGAGATTACTATGATGTCCTCGGTATAGACAGGAGTGCATCGGAGGAAGATATAAAGAAAGCCTACCGTAAACTTGCCGTGAAGTTCCATCCTGATAAGAATCCCGATAACAAGCAGGCCGAGGAGAATTTCAAGGAAGCAACGGAAGCATACGAAGTCCTCGGTGACGAACAGCGAAGACGTCTCTATGACCAGTTCGGGCATGAGGGGGTTGCGTCCGGTGCAGGAGGCTTCCAGGGGTTCAGAAGCGCCGCCGATTTTGAGGACCTCTTCGGCGGATTTTCCGATGTCTTTGGTTCTGAATTCTTTGAATCCTTTTTCGGCTTCGGTGATATATTCGGCAGAACGAGAACGGGGGGACGCAGAGAGCGGGTAATCAGGGGGTCTGATATACGATACGACATCAACCTCACCCTCGAAGAGGCCGCCTTTGGGAAGAAGGTGGAGCTGAAGCTGGAGAGGGAAGAGAGTTGCAATGACTGCAGTGGAACAGGCGCACGTGCGGGGAGCAGCCCGGTTACCTGTGATCAATGCGGAGGTACTGGACAGGTGACGCGGACACAGGGATTCTTCACCATTGCATCCACCTGCCCGACCTGCAGGGGTTCCGGCCGGGTCATCAAGGACCTCTGCCCGACCTGCAGGGGAAACGGTACAACACCGAAGTCGAGAAAGATAATGCTGGATGTGGATCCTGGCATCGAGGATGGCACCGTGCTGCGGCTCAGAGGAGAGGGGAATGCCGGTACAAAAGGCGGGCGCCGGGGCGACCTGATCGTTGTGGTGCATCAGAAGCAGCACCGGACATTTCTGCGACAGGGAAAAGATGTGCTCTGTGAGGTGCCTGTGTCGGTGTATCAGGCGATTCTGGGTGTGGATATCAAGGTACCGACCCTTGACGGAAAGATGGTGAAGATCAACATTCCGCCCGGCACACAGAGCGGCAGGACATTCAGGCTGAAAAAAGAGGGCATTCCCTATCTCAAGCGATGGGGAAAGGGGGATCAGCTTGTGAAGATCATTGTGAGAATCCCCAAGAACCTGTCGTCGGGTGAGAAAAAGCTCCTCCAGCAGATCAGGAATGAGGTACAAGGGACCGATACGCCTGAACTCCTTCCAGTCAGCAAGTTTGAGTAGGCGGCGGACCCTAACAGGTAATTTTCCAGGCAAAACCCCATGCATATAATGCTGTTTGTAGTATAATGTAAGTAGAGGAAACCTGCAGGTTCTGGGAAATGTATGGCATGAGCTCGAGAAAAAACGGTGACAAGGTAAAAATCGGCGTGGTGGGTGTAGGCAGAATGGGTACCTATCATGCCAATGTACTGTCTACGATGAATCAGGAGATCGATTTCGCGGGCGTTTATGATATCGACGAGGTGCGCTCACACTTCATTGCGGAGAAGTACAATACCTATACCTATTCGTCAATGGAGGACCTCCTCGATGAGGTGGATGCGATATGCATCGCAGTCCCCACGAAACTGCACTATGAGGTGGCAAGGCAAGCCCTTGCAGCGGATGTACACACGCTCGTTGAGAAACCGCTTTCCAGCACTATTGAAGAAGCATCTGGCCTGGTGAAAACCGCCAAGGAACGGAATCTCATGTTTCAGGTAGGCCATGTGGAGCGTTTCAAGGGTGCGGTTGTTGAACTGCGAAAGATCGTCGAGAGCCCCTATCTCGTCGAGGCAAGGAGGCTGAGCCCGTGGATCGAAAAAGACTGGGACACGGGAGTCGTACTCGACCTGATGATTCACGATATCGATATCGTTCTGAGCCTCATAAAGAGCGAGGTGTCTTCAATTGACTGCATGGGCAGCAGGCTGAGAAGTGGCTTTGAGGACATCGCTTCCGCCGTGCTTCAGTTTGAGAATGGGGCTATTGCGAATATCACTTCGAGCAGGTTGAGTGAAACAAGAATTCGCACCATGTCTGTTTCCCAGGACAAGGCCTTTATAACACTGGATTTCGAGTCGCAGGATATAAACATCTACAGGGGAGCTTCGGCAAGTTTCTTTGTTTCTCAGAGCGAGATAACCTATAAACAGGAATCCTTTGTCGAACGGGTCAAGGTGCAGAAGGAGAATGCACTCAAGGAGGAGCTGTTGCACTTCATCGACTGCATACTCGGAAGAACGGACCCCATCGTCAGTGGTGAAGATGATATTAAAACTCTCGATATAACCCTCAGGATAATCGACAAGATAAACAGTAAGATAGAGGAACCGGCAAAGACCTAGCGGTGGCGGTTTATGCAAAGCAGCCCCCACGGTCGCTCATGAAAAAGGGATTGCATGCAGCAGGGATGTGTCCGATACTTTTAATAGACTTCTGCAGTGGACGGGCCTGTCACTATGCAAAAGAACAGGAGCATGGTATGAAGAGAAGGAGAAAAAGATTAATCATTGAGGGCAATTTTCAGGCTCGTTTCATTCTTCGATTCATACTTGTTATTGTGGGTGCGACGCTTCTCTCCACCGGTGCAATACTCGGCCTGTTCTATTTCAAATATCATGTGGGTGGAACCGACCTCAGCAGCCTCATTATCGTGATTACCCCTGAGGGTGAAACCACTGTTGCAGGGCTTTTCCAGGTAATACTGATACCTCTAATTGCTGCAAACCTGATTGTTCTCTGTGCTGTCATTCCCTTTTCACTAGTGTATTCCCACAAGGTTGCCGGCCCTATTTACAGGCTCGAGCAGAGCATGGAACTGCTCCTGAACGGTGATATGGACTTTATCATTACCCTTCGAAAGAACGATGAGTTCAAGTATCTTGCAGACAAGACGAATGCGCTCATCGATTACATGAGGAGGAATATCAGCGAGGTACGCTCCAGCCACCGTATCATACGTGATATGGTTGCGAGAGTAGACAGGTTGATGAAGAATGAACCGGTCAATCTGAAGCTGGTGAAGAAAGAGATCCTCGACATGGAGCGTTTCTTCAAGGAGCGGGGAAAACCCTTCAGCTACTAAAAAAGGGGACAGCTTACTTATCTTTTTACCACTCGAGCTGCTTCAGCGAGTTAAGTGCTGCCCGCCGTATGCTTCTCCTGTAGTTTCCGCGCATCACCTCTAAAAGGGGTACAAAACTATCCCGATGTCCTATTTCACCCAGAGCTTCGACACAGCCAAGCACCACCATATCATCGGGGCCCGCGGCACTTGATGTTTCAATGACCCGTGTGAGCAAGGGAATGGCTTCTGGTTCACCGATTTTCCCAATGGCAACCGCCACTTCGCTGCGCACATAATTGTCGGGATCATAGCGAAGTGCCATATAGAGGTGGGGCAGTGCGTCCGGGTTGCCCATTTCACCGAGTGCAAAGGCGCTTGTAGTACGGACGTCCCAGAAATCGTTGACCACCTTGTTTCCATGACGTTTTACGTAAACCGTTCCCTGCTGCAGACCAAAGATGAGTGCCTTGTATACATCCTCGTCGTCCGACTCAGCCATTGGGGCCAGCTTTGTCAGTGCAAATACCATGTTTTGATGAGACCCTTCGTACAGGAGATCGATATAAGCCTCCTTTGAAGGTTCATCCAAACCGAGGAGATACTGCTCCACGCTTTCCTGTGCGTGGAGCAGTGAACCTCCGAAAACGGTGAGCACGATGATTATAAGTATGTATTTTCTCATCCTATACCCCCTCCTCACTCAAGCCTTTGTACCAGGACTCTCCAGCCCTGATAAAGGTGTGTTGTGGTGTTGGGAACTCTTCACCCCCCAGAATAACGTAAACGTTTCCCCCTTTGACTGCTCTGCTACGGGTTCAGTCCGCGATTGCGATTCAACCGCCGGCTCCTGTTGATCGGGACCACTTTTCACGGCGGTGTGCGTGCAACCCAAACCTATAAGCAGGGAGACGATCAGAAAAAGCGCAGTCAGAATGGGTTTCATATTTAAATTTTAACGTAATATACAATTTTTTCAACTCATTCGGTACATTTCTCTTGGAAGGTCCTTCACGTGAACATGGACTGATCGAGTGAAGTCCCCTTAGTAACATCGGTATCGAGTCTTCTATTCTTGAGTGAACCGAAATCCTCTGCTCCGGCACCAAGCTTGGGTCTCAGAAACCGCACCTTTTCAGGTGTTAGCTTTTCGCCCTTTTTCAGATCTTCCCATGCATATATTCCCCTTCGAGCATATATCCTCTCACGCCCCTCTCTCTCGCCTATAGGGCGGTTAAGGTCACCGAGCATACGCTCACAACGTCTGATCCTTTGCGTGAAGCCTCTGAATCCTTCGGGATCGAGAGAGTTTTTATGATCTGCCCCTTTCTGTGTACGGTCGAGGGTGAAATGCTTTTCGACTGCACATGCGCCTTTTGCCACAGCAATGAGCGCCGCTTCAGTATCGAGGCTGTGATCCGAAAATCCGATCGGTTGGTTGAAGCGCTTTTTCAGGGTATCGATGAAGTTGAGGTGCAATGTCTCATCGGGCGGGGGGTAGATCATGATGCAATGCATGACACAAACAAAGGGCAGATCATGTTCATTGAGTATTCCAACCGCACGCTCTATCTCATCCATGCGGGATGCACCCGTGGACAGAAACACTCCCTTGCCCTTACGGGCAACCCTTTCCAGGAGTGATACATAGGTGATATCCCCTGAAGCGATCTTGTAAAATGGCACAAAATCTTCCAGGCTGTTCGCCGCTTCCGGGGAAAAAGGTGTGGAGAAGTAGTGAATCCCCGCTTCATGTGCCGCACGGGCAAGTGGTCCATGCCATTCGGGTTTAACCGAGAGGAGTTCGACCGATCGCTGCCAGCTCCTGCCCTCTAATCCCAGTGTCTGTTCGTAGTCCTTTGGCGAGAAGAGCGAAAGCAGGGTGAAATCCTGAAACTTGACAGCATCGGCCCCACTCTCCCAGGCACGGTGCACGATCTCAATGGCCG
>JAGLSF010000113.1 GCA_023136305.1 Spirochaetota bacterium | reverse complement strand
CATAGCTCAATAAAAGTTTCATCTCACGGGAGGCACCGACACGGGCCAGGGGATTTCCAGAGGCAAACCCACCGAGCATGATGCAGATCGATGGTATGGCGAGCAGATAGATAACAACGAGTATGTCCCCGAGAAAGCCGCTCTGGGACGCGCTGCTGTTTACCCATAGAATGGTGGAAGCCATCGCCACGGATGCGAAACCGATCATGGGAGCGAGTATGAATACTCCCTTCGAGGACCCGGCAGGTATCAACGTCTCCTTTCCGAGAAGCTTCATTATATCCCGAAAGGGCTGCAGAAAAGGAGGTCCCACACGGTATTGAATTCGGGCTGTTACCTTGCGGTCGATCCAGCTCGCGACCAGTCCGATAAATGCGGTGAGAATAACGCCGTATAGAACGAGATTCACAATATACATTACGCCTTCTCTCTTTCCCAGTGTGTGGAATGAACGATGAGGTGATCACCCACATAGAAGGTGTTTTCGGGCAACACCTCATCAGCGCTTTTCAGGCTCAGCGCATCGTACGAGCATGTCTTCACACAGAGCGGGTCGTTCTTCTGATTGCGTCGATCGAGACAAAAATCGCACACATGTATTATATAGGGAACGTTTTCCGGGTAAATAGTCCCATAGGGACATGCAAGGGAGCAGGACTTGCAGCTGATGCAACGCATATTGTGCCTGATAAGCAGCTTGTCCTTTTCGGTCTGCTGCTCCAGTGCCTCGACCGGGCATGCGGCAACACAGTGCGGGTCCTCGCATCTGCGGCAGACAAGAAAATAGGTAGCAAGCTCTGCTATGGAAACAACCCCGTTGTTGGCAGGATGGTAGAAGTAGCTGCACTGTATCTCGCACTCCTTACACTCTCCCGTACTGCAGACGTCGAGATCGATGAATAGCCTTACATCTGAGCCCTTCTTCGGCTCCATGTTGATTTTTCCCTGATGAAGCTGCTCCGCGCTCGTTGACATAGATTGCACCCTCAATCCCAGATATTGGGAAAGCTCTTGATCTTATCGTATCGGAATACCGGTCCGTCCTTGCAGGCATAGTAGGTACCGATTCTGCAGTGTCCGCACTTTCCAAGGCCGCAGGACATGTTTTTTTCCATGGAGAGGTAGAGATTTGTATCCTTGAAGCCCAGCTCCTGCAGTTTCTTGATGGCGAATTTCATCATGACCGGCGGGCCGCACACAATGGCGATTCCCTCTGCATGGTTCATGGGAATTCCGTCAAGTATGGTTGTCACCACACCCACGTTGCCCTTCCATTCACCGTCCCCCTCATCAACGGTAAGCCTCACATCAAGATCGTCACGCTGTGACCAGCCCTCTATCTCCTTCTTGTAGAGAAAATCCTTCGGGGTTTTGCATCCGCCTCTGAAAAAGAGGCTCTTGAACTCGCCGGAGTGTTCGAAGAACTCATACATCAGGCTTCGCAGGGGTGCAAAACCGCACCCACCGCCCACTACCAGAACCTCTCTGCCCTTGAAGTCATCCATTGGATATCCGGTGCCGAAGGGGCCGCGCAGACCGACCGTTTCTCCTTTTTTCAACTCATGGATTCGCTCGGTGACCTTCCCCACCCTCATGACGCTCACCTCGATGGTATCCTTGATAAGGGGCTTCGATGAGGGGGTAAACGGCGCTTCACCCACACCCGGTACCGTAAGTTCAATAAATTGCCCCGTCTCAAATTCGAGAGGTTCCTTCGGCTTCAGCTTCAGCGTCTTGATCGTAGGGGTTTCAGTGTTAACCTCGAGTACCGCTGTTTCAATTGGTCTGTAAGGATTGTGACTGTTATACATTTTCAACTAGCCTTTTCAATATCCTTCTGATATCTATCTTTGCAGGGCAGGCGGATATGCACCGTCCGCATCCTGTGCAGGCATATATATCGCCGATCTTTGGAAAATAGTCGAACTTCTTCTCGAACCTGTTTCGAAGTCTCATCCACAGGTGATCCCTGGGATTGGCTCCGCCTGCAACCTGTGCGAAATCCTTTATCATGCATGAATCCCATACACGCAGGCGGGCCATGCGCTGTGCATCCATCTGATCGTACATGAGGAAGCAGTGGCACGTGGGGCAGATCATGTTGCAGGCGCCGCATTCGACACAGGTCTCTGCCTCCTCCTTCCAGATCGGAGCGTTGAAATTCTTCTCAATCACCCCTTTAAGCCGGTCCTGATCGGGGATGTCGTTTGCCTTTATGTTCTTTTTAACCTCGCCTGCGATCCGTTTTCTCTGTTCGTCCCTCTCGGCGATATGCTCCGCCTTTGCCTCCTGGAACAGGGATGCGTTTTCATTGATGAGCCGCTTACCCTTCTCAGAGCCGGACTCAGCCACAAAGCCGGCGCTCATCTCTGAGAGGTTGATATCAAAGCTTTCCTCTGGATAGGGATTGACATGGAGGGCAAGGCAGTAGCACGTGTCAATAACGCTTGCGCAGTCTGCTGATATTATGAGGTTCTCTTCGCGCTCTCGTATGTAGAAAGGATCCTTGTATTCGTCGTCTCTGAACACCCTGTCCTGCACCTTGAATCCCTTGATGTCACAGGCTTTGGCTCCAACGATGCAGTAGGGCTTCTGTTCTGCTCGTGTAACAGTATCCTCGAACCCGTCCGCCACAATTCCGCGTGAACGGAGATAGAAAATCTTCAGGGGTTCAAAGGTTCGTACCTCCCCGATCACGTATCGACCGTTCTCCATCTCTTTCGATGATTCCTCAGGGGAGGAGGATGGTTCAAACTTTGTAAAGAAACGTTTTTCACCTCTCCTCACAGGTACGAATACTGAATAACTATCCGTCACCCTGGTGAGAAGATCAAACAATCCGTCTCGCGATATTAGATAGGCAGCCATTGATTGAACAGTCATCCTTTAATTTAAAAGATCGAATACATTATTGTTAACAATTTAACGATCTACAAGTAATGATATCTCCTCTCTCGACATCCATCGATAGAGGATCATTCTCACTTCATTTTTAAGTGCAATCGTGAGCCCGGTAAAGATCCACACAGCCGACCTGTTTACCGATCAATGGGTGGTAGAACTGTAGGTGCAGAACATTCACTTGATCGTCATGCAATCAAAGATCTACTCTGCTGCATAACACATGAATCACAACCGCTGAAGGACATGTACGTTACAAAGAACAGGTGATGCTGTAATGCCATTCTACAATAACAGAAAAACGGTGTCAAGCATTTTTGACAAAAACTTAACAAAAATTGCTTGACACCGTTTTAAGATTCCTGTACAATTAGTGACCAGTTGAGAAACGATGTTTTTAAATCCCTGTTCGTGGGCCTAGCGAAGAGCAGCGAAAGATAGATGCACTCGAGGGTCTTGTACATCGAAACATCAGTTTGCCCACTACGCATCTTCGTGTAACACATCAGTGTGACAACTTCTCACGCAATCGTTGCTGATCAAAAAAGTATAAAGATGTACTTTTACATGAGATCTGTTCTGTGACATTGAATAGCTGGTTGCATTGTATTCTTTTTACCGAATATTGTTAAATTGTTGTCAATTAGATGAAGGGAATACCATGAACATCCTGTACCCCATTATCCTGTTACCGATTGCGGCTGGTATCGTTCTCTTTCTGTTTCCCGAAAGGGCAAAGGCTGTCAAGGGCATCATCACAGTCATTGTATCAGGAATCGCGCTTTACTTCTCATACAAGCTTTTTGCATCTCCCAATCAGACCCTGTACATAACACTGCTATCGCAGCTCACTGAAGGAAGCGATACCGTACGTGGGCTACTGATCTTCAACAGTGACAGTCTCAGTAAAACGGTGACCCTGTTTATCGGGTTCTTCGGGGTCATGATTTCCCTCTACTCACTCGCCTACATATCGAGAAAGAAGAGGATACTGAACTACTACTCAAATTTCCTCATCACCATCGGTGCTTCAGCCGGAGTAGTTCTCTCAGACCATTTCATTCTTTTCATCACATTCTGGGGTGTGCTGGGACTGACACTCTACAAGCTCATCAAATCAGATGACGAGAAAAGTTCTGCCGCTGCAAAGAAGAGCTTCATCCTCATCGGTGCCTCCGATTCGATTATGATCTTCGGCATAGGACTTCTGTGGGTGCTCTCCGGAAGTCTCAGGATCTCGGGAATTCAAACGCCTACAGACAATGCACTAGGCGTCATCGCCTTCATAACGCTTCTCATCGGGGCCCTTACAAAAGCCGGTGCATTTCCCCTTCATTCATGGGTACCCGACTATGCAGAAACGGCACCCGCTTCTTCATCGGCGCTTCTCCCGGCTTCACTTGACAAACTCCTGGGGATATATCTCCTCGCGAGAATATGCATGTCCCTGTTCATTCTTAACTCCTGGCTATACCTCGTCCTTATGATAATTGGTGTCATCACAATAATATCTGCCGTATTAATGGCTTTAATTCAAAATCACTATAAAAGACTTCTGGGTTTTACAGCCGTGTCACAGGTTGGGTATATGATTATCGGCTTTGGTCTTGGATCTCCAATCGGTATAGCCGGTGGACTCTTTCACATGATAAACCACACGCTGTACGATTGTGGTCTTTTCTTTTCAGCGGGCAGCGTGGAAAAAAGAACAGAGAAGGACAACATGGAAGACGTGGGGGGGCTTTCCACTGCAATGCCCCTCACATTTTTCACTGCACTCATATGCGCGCTGTCGATTTCAGGAGTTCCCCCGTTCAATGGATTTGCATCAAAATGGATCATATATCAGGGAATCATCGAATTTGGTAGGGCGAGTGGACCAGCAAATAAAGTATGGGTGATTTGGCTGATTCTTACTGTTTTCGGATCGGCCCTCACCCTTGCCTGCTTCATAAAGTTCATCTCGGGCATTTTCCTGGGCAGAAGGAAGGAAGGGCTGAAGGATGTAAAAGAGGTGAGCATTCTCATGTGGCTTCCCATGATAATCATTGCCATCATCTGTATTGGCTTCGGTGTTTTTGCCACAAAATATGTGGTGCCAAAGCTCATCATACCACTCGTCGGAGAATTCGAATATGGAGGTGTGTGGAGCTCCGGCACGGTGACCGGTCTCATCGTCGCTTCACTGTTCATAGGCTTTCTCATCTATCTGGTTGGCAATCTCAAAAAGTTCAGAACCACGGGCGTCTATGCAGGAGGTGAAGACATCGAAGGAGTGGCCGATTTCTCATCGGTGGACTATTACAAGACCATTAGTGAATTTAAAATATTCGCCGCCTTCTATCGGGGGGCGGAGAAGAAGCTTTTCGATCTCTACGATAATTCGAAGAGAATCATACTGGGTCTTAATAAGTTTTTCAGTAAGTGCCATTCGGGCGAACTTCCGCTCTATGTTACGTGGGTATTTTTAGGGATGATCATTATCATAGCAATACTCATCCTATAAATGCCCCGACCGGCACGAGACCCGGAGTAAGCACACCATATCTGTTGAGGACCACACTATGGGGATACTACTCATCATCGTACTCGTACTGATGATCGGCGGCGCAATATTTTCCCTTGAAGCAAAGGACCTTCTCTCCGCGGTTATCGCCTATGGAATCGTAGGGTTTGGACTGGTCATACTCTTCCTCCTGCTTCAGGCACCGGACCTTGCACTCGTACAGATCGTTGTCGAGGCCATAACCCTTATCATCATGATTGCGGTCATCATGGACAGTACACGTGAAGAGGTAAAGACAAAATCGAAACGAACCGCAGCTTACGTGATTATTTCAATAGTGTTTGCAGGCCTCTTTCTCTACTTCTTCAACCGGGTGACGGGTACGCTGAGTGCATTTGGAGAACGCGCAATGAGAATGTCCCTGGCGTATATAGAGCCCGGAGCAGAAATCACGGGAAGTGCCAACCTCGTAACGGGTGTCATCTTCGATTACAGGGGATATGATACCCTCGGTGAGCTAACCATACTGTTTACCGCGGTGATCGGTGTGCTGACCGTATTACGTTTGAAGGGCAGGAAATAGCGTATGAAGGGCATGACCATAATCGTTCAGAAGGTGACGCAGATCATGTGCGGCATCATTTTTCTCTACGGTATCTACATCATCATGCACGGACATCTGACGCCGGGCGGAGGGTTTGCCGGAGGCATCATTATTGCCGGGTCCTTCATCCTGCTCGTCATTGCATTCGGCAGTAAATTTCTGGCCCTGAAGAAGGAGGAAACGGGTTCCTCCATTCTCGAGAGCACTGCTATTCTGCTGTTTCTCGCCATTGCCTCAGCCGGACTCCTCATAAGTGGTGTGGGAATATTCTTCGTGAACTTCCTGCCCAAAGGAACGATCGGCAATCTCATAAGCGCAGGTATACTCCCGTTTTTCAACATCGCGGTGGGTATTGAGGTGGCTGCAGCACTGGTCACGGTATTCCTTGCGCTCCTGATCTACAAGGAGGAGAGCACATGACCATATACCTGCTCTGCATTGCACTCTTTCTTATAGGACTCTACGGTGTTGTGTCAAAGCGGAATCTGATCAAGATGATAATCGGCATTGCCATCATGGAGTACAGCATTAATCTGTTCCTGATACTGATCGGTTACGTGAAGGGCGGAACAGCGCCCATACTGTCAGC
>JAGLSF010000112.1 GCA_023136305.1 Spirochaetota bacterium | reverse complement strand
TTTATTCCTCAGCCAGAAGCTCGAGCGCCTTCACATACCCCTGCGGCCCGAGCCCCTTGACCTGATCCATGCACACCTCGCGAATGACCGAGATTTTCCTGAACTCCTCACGCTTCTCTATATCGGAGAGATGCACCTCAACCGTCGGAAGCCCCGTTGCCTTTATTGCATCGCGGATCGCATAGCTGTAGTGGGTGAAGGCGCCGGGATTAATGATAAGGCCGCTGTAGCCTTTGACAGGCAGACGCTGAATGACGTCGATGATACTCCCCTCATGATTCGACTGATAGGCACCGATGCGTACCCCCCTCTTTCGCGCCTCTGCTTTCAGCATCTGCACGATCTGTCTCAACGTGGTGCTTCCATACACATCGGGCTCGCGTGTACCGAGGAGGTTGAGATTGGGACCGTTGATAACGAATATCTTACGCATTCTCATATCCCCCTGTTAATGCAGCAGCGCATACGCCTCCCTGAGCATATCCGGTATGGGCAAACTCAACCCGGACCGTGTCTTCCCCGCCAGTGACAGCTGCGCACTGAACCGTGTTGAAATCCTATGATAGATGATGGAGGAAAAAAAATCAACCCCTGAGCCCGAACAGGAGGGGGAGGTTGAGGAAGGTGAGGGCGACCACTCCCACAATGAGGGTCACTGACACGATTCGCCAGTAGAGGCCTATGGCACTGAGTATGAGCTGGGGATTTTCAAGATCTTCGTCCGGGATACGGTTTTCCCCGATCCACGGCTTCTCCTTTTCTAAACTCCCGTACTGCGATGGCCCTCCGAGTGCCATACCAAGATACCCTGCAAACACAGCCTCCGCAACACCGCTGTTCGGGCTCGGATGGCTCCTTCCGTACATACGTACCGTACGAAAAACGTCCCCGCTGAACCCCGTAGCACAGAGGGAGAGGAGCGCGTTGAGCCTGGCAGGCACGAAGCCGAGCGCATCGTCGAGCCGGGCCCCGGTCTTGCCGAAGGATTCGTAGCGCTCGTTCCGGTAACCGAATCTCGAATCGATGGTGTTTACCGTTTTATACACATAGGCAAGTGGAACACCCCCGATAAGGAGATAGAAAAGGGGAGCGGTAAATCCGTCAACGACGTTCTCCGCAACCGACTCTACGGTCGCCCGTATGATCTCCCTCTTTCCAAGCACTGACGTATCCCTGCCCACGATGCGCCCCACCTGCACGCGCGCTTCATCCAATCTGTCCTGCTCGAGATACCTCTTTATCTTTCGGGCCTCTCTGACCATGTCCCGATTACAGAATAGAAAAAAGAGAAGGATGATGAGCACCACGTTGATGGAGAGTGGAAGGGTAAACAGGGGCATCAGATACCAGAGGCCGATCATGACCGCAGAAACACAGCACAGGGAACATACGACAAGAAGCAGTCCGCCAATGAATTTCCGCTTCATAGGATAGCAGAGGCCTTCGAAGGCGTCAAGCATCCTGCCCGCGAGCCGTACCGGATGGACCCCAATGGGTGGGTCACCGATGAGGAAATCAAGCAGGAAGGCGATCACCATATTTATAGCCATGACAACCCTCTCATCCGGTCCTCGATACAATGCAACAAAAACTCAATTTCTACTTTGCAGCATGGGTGCGAAGCCCGCCATTTCACATTTTACAGTACCAGGAGCAGCACTGCTACAAAACCCACAGTCTCCGCAAACTCAATCCCCGCCCCGATCGTATCGCCCGTGATACCCCCGATCTTTGCCCTGCATGTATACCCCCAGCCAAGCCAGAAGCAGAGTACCGCAGCGGGAAGCAGGAGGGCGGGCGGAATGGCCGGCCGGAAGGAGAGAAGCACCATGAGCAGAACCGACACCAGAAGCTCCCGCAGCCCCACACCCTCGAGAAAGCTCTTCCCGAGGCTGCTGTCCCTGCGTGCAGGTGGAAAGAGAAAGGCGTAGAAGGCCACCCCGCCCCTGCTCAGTACCGGGGGCAGGACGATGAGGGATCGATAGCTATCGGGAATGTGGAGGAGGATCTCATAGATGAGAGCGATCTTCAGCATGTATATGAAGAAAGCCCCCATCCACCCGAGCGCACCGACTCGAGCGTCCTTCATGACGGCAAGTATCTCATCCCTCTCCCTGCGGCCGGATAGGAAGCCGTCAAAGGTATCAATAAGGCCGTCTGTGTGCAGGCCCCGCGTAAAGCCGAGCATGAAAAGAACGGATAACACTGCCCGCATGAGCGGCGACATGCCTGGGATGAGGCTGATGAGGTACAGGCCCATGCCGATTACAAGGCCCACGATGGGAAAAAAGGATGAAGATTTGCCGAGATCACCGGATTCGGGTTGAACCCTTCCGAGGCCCGGAAGGATGGAGAGAAAGCCGAAGGCAAGTGTTAGGTGGGTGAAAAATTTCTTGATCCTTCCCTGCATGTTTCCTCGTTACTCTATCTTCCCGTCCACACCTGCCTTGTCAAAGGTCGCCATCTCGTCGTAGAGGTTGACGGCCGCATCGATGAGTTCTATGGCCAGGGCAGCGCCTGTCCCCTCACCGAGCCGCATGCCGAGATCGAGAAGGGGCTTTTTGCCCAGATATTCCACCAGACTTTCATGCCCGTGTTCCGCTGACAGGTGGGAGAGTATGAAGTAGTCAGACAGCTGCGGCTGCAGCCCCACCGCGATCATGGCGCCCGCTGTGGAGATGAACCCGTCCACCACGGCCAGGCGGCGCTTCAGGGCCGCCCCGATGATGAGCCCCGCGATGCCGCCGATCTCGAATCCTCCCACCTTGCTCAGTACATCCAGGGCATCGGCAGGGTCCGGGCTGTTCACCTCGATGCCCCTTCGAATGACCCTGACCTTGTTTTCATAGGTCTGATCGTCTATGCCGGTTCCCCTGCCGGTAAGCTCCTCCACATGCCGGCCGGTCATGGTAACCGCAATGGCAGATGAGGCTGTTGTGTTGCCGATTCCCATATCGCCGGTGCCAAGCACGTCGAAATCCCGCTCCAGTGCAAGCTCGATGCCTGCGAGGATGGACTGCTCCGCCTCCTCACGGGTCATGGCAGGTCCTCTGCTAAAGTTTTGAGTAGCCGGTGCGATTTTCCGGTTCACACATCCGGGGTGCTCGACAGCCTCCGCCACACCCATGTCCACGACCACGATATCACAGCCCGCATGACTGGCAAGCACGTTGACGCCTGCTCCGCCTGAGAGGAAGTTCAGAACCATCTGCGGAGTCACGCTCTGCGGATAGGCGGATACACCCTCGTCGACCACGCCATGATCACCTGCCAGGGTAAATATGACCTTTTTTCTGCATACGGGTTTGTCCGTCCCCTGAGCAACGGCCAGCACCCTGCAGAGCTCCTCGAGCCTACCCAGGCTCCCCTGCGGTTTCGTCTGAGAATCAAGCCGCCTCTGGACCTTTTCGGCAATCGCCCGATCAGGCGGTTCTATGCTTTCCAGGTACTCCTTCAAGTCCTTCATGTGCCGTCCCCTCTCTCCCGTCTGAGCCCAACTTCTTTCTCGTATCGATCAAGGGCAAGTCCGATAAGCCTGCTCACGAGCTCTCGCTGCGACATGCCGCTCGCCTCCCACAGCTTCGGATACATGCTGATATTGGTAAATCCCGGGAGTGTGTTTATCTCGTTGACGAGAACCTCACCCCCTTCACGTATAAAGAAATCAACCCTGGCCAGCCCCTCACAGCAGAGAAGGGTGAAGGTCCTGACCGCCAGTTCCTGCACCTTCTGTATGGCTGTTTCATCAAGGTCGGCAGGAATAAGCAGATCAGCCCCCCTGTCGTCCACATACTTGGCATCGTAGGAGTAGAACTGATGATTGGGCAGGATTTCGCCCGGCAGGGATGCCACGGGGTCTTCGTTTCCGAGCACCGAGCATTCGATCTCACGGCCCCGCACACACTCCTCGATGATGACCTTCCGGTCGAACCGAAAGGCATCCTCCACTGCATCTTCGAAAGCCTCTCTGTCCTCTACCATGCTGATGCCGACTGATGAGCCCATATTGGCCGGCTTCACAAAGAGCGGTTTGCCGAGTTGTTCCGATACTGCGTCAAAGGCAATGTCCCCTTGCGATTCCTGGCTGAAAACCAGGAACGCGGGTATCGGAATTCCCCCATCGTGGAGGAGGCGGTTCATCACATCCTTGTCCATGCCAACCGCTGAACCCGTGACCCCCGCGCCCACAAAGGGCAGGTCGAGAAGTTTGAAGAGACCCTGAACCGTCCCGTCCTCCCCGTAGGGTCCGTGTAGTACTGGATAGGCCAGGTCCAGGGATGTTAGGTGCGAACAATCGCCAGTAGCTACAAGCCGGGCACCCTCATTGGACGGGACGATGAAAACAGCCTCACCGCTGGCAAGCTCTTCACGGTCGGTGTGTCCGAGAAACCCTTCCACATCCTCAACGTGATGCCATACTCCCTTTCGTGTGATATACACGAGAACCACCTGGTATTCTTCCTGGTCTATCGCTCCCACCACATTGCGGGCCGACATAATGGAAACCTCGTGTTCGGCAGACTGACCGCCGAACAGGAGCAGGACGTTGAGTTTTTTCTTCATCTGTTCTCCTACACTGAGGGCACCTGCACCACACTCCTCACATTGACAGGGGAAGCCGTGAACAGGGTCTTACAGGTATCACAAAGGGGATCGCCCTCAGCCGACGAGGTTCGCTGTCTGCACTGAGATGGAAGGTGCAATCGAAAGTCCCATGGGACGGTTAGTTCACGATCTGCTCGATGGTCTCTCGTTTTCGTATGAGGCGTGCCTCTCCATCGCGAACGAGGACTTCAGCGGGACGCGGTCTTGAATTGTACAGGGAAGCCATGGAGAAGCCGTATGCACCCGCATTGAGAATCGCAACCACATCCCCCTCATTGAAGAGAGGGAGGTCCCGGTCAACAATACCCTGCTCATCGCGGGTAAAGGTATCGCCCGATTCGCAGAGGTTTCCCGCTATGGCCTGCCGTACCCTGTCCCCCTCTACACAGTTGGCATGTACAATGGGATGGTAGCTGCCGTACATGGCGGGACGGACGAGATGGTTGAATCCGCTGTTTACACCCACGAATCGGTGCCGCTGTCCCTCCTTCACCGAGGTAACGGTGGCCAGCAGATAGCCGCTTTCCGCAACGAGGTATCGCCCCGGCTCGATTATGAGCTTCAAATCACTTTCGTATGCACGGCAAAAAGCTTCGAATTCCTCCGAGATTTTGAGTCCCAGCACCTGCACGTCGATGCGCTCCTCCTCCTCCCGGTAAGGAACACCGATACCACCTCCAAAATCGATGAAACTGAGACCCTCGAAGTGCTTTGCTGTATCCAGCAAGACGTTTATGGCCTCCATGAACTTCTCCGGCTGAAGTATGCCGGAACCGATATGCTGATGGATCCCGGCAATGGTGAGCCTGTGCTCACGGGCGATCTCCTTGACCCGATCCACCTGTGTGTAGTCGATACCGAATTTGCTCTCAGGACCGCCCGTTATCACATGATCGTGGTGCCCCGCGATAACGTGCGGATTGATGCGCACGCACAGTTCAATACCAGGGTGGTGTTCACCCACGAAACGAAGCTGTGAGAGCGAATCAACGTTGACCATGACCCCCTTGCGCACCCCGTATTCAATTTCCTCATGGGTCGCATTATTCGTGGTGAAGAGGATACTGTCCGAATCAAATCCCGCTTTCAGGGCCGCATACACCTCTCCGGGAGAGACAGCATCAATGCTCATGCCCTCTTCCCTGAACACCTTCATGATTTCCACATTGGTGTTGGCCTTGCAGGCATACTTGATCTCCCTGTTGGGATAGGTTATTGCCCCAACGAGCTCCCGCGCTCGTGTGCGCATAATCTCCTCATCATACACATAGAGGGGGCTTCCGAACTCCTCCACGAGCGATTTCGCCCCTATTCCGCCGATACAGAAGTTGTTGTCTCGTACTTCCATAGCAGATCATCCGATTCAAAAAAATGTAGAGCAAATGTATATATGATCCTCCCCCTTTGTCCATAGAAATTGGGACATCCTGAAAGCCGGCATTGGAAATGCAGCCATCCTTCAAAGAGACCAATGTACATGCAGACATCCCTTCAAGAGATCATTGTAATTACAGGATTACCGGTATAGTATAGGTACCTATGAGCACACGTGTATATCCGGCTAAGCCCATCGTTGGGGTAGGCGCGACAGTGTTCCGAAATGATCAGGTGCTTCTCATCAGAAGGGGGAACCCGCCCCTCTACGGCGACTGGTCTCTGCCCGGGGGCAGGGTCAAAGAGGGTGAGGACCTGAAAAAGGCTCTTCGCCGTGAGGTCCGGGAAGAGTGCAGTATCGACATCAAGGTGGGAGACCTCATCGCTGAGTTCGAGTACATCGAGAGGGATGAAGAAGAACGAGTGAAGTATCACTATGTTGTATTTGATTTCAAGGCGCGATACGTGAGCGGGAAACTGGTTCGAGCTTCAGATGCGCTGGAGGTGCGCTGGGTGCCCCTCGAACAACTGAAGGAGTTCGATCTTACCGACAAGGTGCGTGAAGTCATTGAAAAGGGATACCATCAGTAACTGTATAAAAATTATGACAGCAATGACATGCATA
>JAGLSF010000111.1 GCA_023136305.1 Spirochaetota bacterium | reverse complement strand
AGATAGGCCTCGACCTGCCCGCCGACTTCAGAGAACCTCAGGAAACCCTTTTCATCAATATGGGTGATCACGAACCCTATGGTATCCATGTGCGCAGAGATCATAATAATCTGAGGCCCTTTCCCCTTTTTCCTGCATATGAGGGAACCGGTGGTATCGAGCACAATCTCATCGGCGAACGGGCTGACGAATCCTTCGATCTCATCCCGGACGATCTCCTCCCTGCCTGAAACACCAAAGGCGGTAAAAATGAACTCCTTGTTCTCAACGTTCATGTTGAAACTCCAGTCAATCCAGGATGATTCTATGCCTTGAAACGATGGGCCTCTTCAACAACAGCGGCGGCCAGACGTATGTAATTATCAAAGTCTTTTCTGGAAAGTATTCCCCAGGGAGCATGAATGTACCGCACGGGCACCGCAACCGTCACGGAGGGAATCCCCTCCCCGGTGAGATGAATCCTTCCCCCGTCGGTACCGCCGGTAACTGTCCGTTTCAGCTGACAGGGTATGGAGCGTTCACGGGCAAGCCCGAGCACCCAGTCCAGGAGCTTGCGGTTTGTAATCATGGTCCTGTCCATGACCGTGACTGCAGGGCCCTCACCAAGTTCTGTTGAAGGTGAGTATGTTTTTTTCACTTCCCGGTCAGAGCAGGTGGTTCCCTCGAGATTGAGGTTGAACAAAACTCCCTCTCGGCCAAAGGCAGCTGTGGAAGCCCCCCTGAGACCCACCTCCTCCTGAGCCGTGTACACTGCCGTTATGGAGACCCCCGGTTGTTCATCCCTGTGTTTCCTCAAAAGTGTGGTAACAACCGCACATCCTGCCCGGTCATCAAAGGCCTTACCGAAACAGAGGCCGCCCTGGGCCAGGAAGGCAGAACGAAAGTATATGTACTCACCCGCCTCCACATCCTTTACCTCTTCCTTGCCAGCGGCCCCAACATCGATGAAGAGCTCCTTGATATCGGGCACCTTGTCCCTCTCCTGCGGTTGTACAAGGTGGACGGCCCTGGTGCCGATGACACCGGGAATCTTCTTCTTACCCAGAACAACCGAGGTTCCCGGCAGAATCTTCGGTACCACGCCGCCAACAGGATAGAAACGTATGGTACCGTTCTTCTCTATGGATTTCACCATAAAGGCCACCTCATCCATGTGTGCGGTGAGAAGAAGGGTTTTGCTGCGGTTCTTTCCCCCTTTCACCGCGGTCAGGTTCCCCAGTGGATTCACAGACACATCATCGACGCTGTCCCCGATATCACGCCTGATACACTCCCTGATGGCTGACTCGTCACCTGCCGCAGCGCACAAATCGCTGTAGTGTTTAAGATACCGAAGTGACCTGCCCATCATACCTGCTCTCCAAGCATGTTCTCCTCCTTCGAAAGGAGCACGAGGAGCTTCGCTGCCCTGTACACATCCTTCACCTGTATGACTTCAACCTGTGAATGCATATAGCGGAGCGGAATGTACACACCGGCCGTAAACACACCCCGTTTCGTCACCTGCAAATAGTAGGCATCCGTGCCGCCGGGACGAGGCTCTATCTCTTCCTGCATGGGAATGTCTTCTCTCTGCGCAATATCGGCAAGCCTCCTGACAAGCGGCGGATAGAAATTGGGCCCTTTACCCAGTACAGGCCCCTTGCCGGTTTGCACCGATATCGATGCATCACCGGGGTCAGCGAAGGTCACATCACACACCACGGCCACATGGGGCTCGATGGAGAAGCCCCCGACTTTGGCCCCGCGAAGGCCGACCTCCTCCTGGGCCGCGAAGAGAAAATAGACATCGTGATAGTGGCTGACCTGCGACAAGGCTCTTGCGGCGGTAAGCAGGGCAAGAGCACCCGCCTTGTTGTCCAGGCCGGAGCTCGTGAAGTGATCACCGAGAAGCTCATCGCTGTAGTAGTCCACAACTGCGATATCACCTACCTGCACACTCCCCTCAGCCTCACGGCGGTTTTTGAACCCTGCATCGATGAACAGCTCGTGGAGCGGCTCTCCCTTCTTGTCGTCCGTCGTTGTGAGATGGGGAGGAGGCATGCCGATGACACCGGCCCTGCCCCGCCTGTCGAGCAGTCGCACCCTCTTTCCGTACAGGGTGAGGGGATTGATGCCGCCGATCCCCGTGAAACGAAGAACGCCATTTTCCTCGATTGCCGTGATCATGAGACCAATTTGATCGATGTGGGCGTCGAAGAGGAGGCGCTGCGGTTCCCTGCCGGAACCGCGCTTACAGGCGATGAGGTTGCCGAGTCTGTCCCGTTCAACCGCATCGACATGAGCGGATATGAACTCCTGCAGGAGATCGGCAAACTTATCCTCGAAGCCCGACACCGATGGAATAGTGCAGAGCCTTAAAAGCTGTCTTTTAAGTTCTTTCACGGGCCCTCCACCAATTTATAAGGAAAACCATACCCTTGACACATGTACATCCGATTAAATTATACTCAGAAACGGCGGGAAATCGTCTCCAGGCTCTTACGCATACTTCTCCGATGAAGGGCGTACAGGGAGTGCTCTCCAGCTGCCTCGACAATGATAATCCTCCCACCCATGGGAACAAGGGCTGTGAGAAAGATGTAGTCGCTTTCGGCATAGGGGACAGCCCACTCATACAGTATGCCTCCGTGTCTTTCTGTTGAAAAAGCCTCCCCCTCATCCAGGAGATGATACCCCTCATCGGTGAGATGTCTGCGCAGTGCCTGTTTCCAGAAGATGAGGTCTTTCCTCGGATAGTTTTTTTCCGTACGCACCCTGAACAGCATCCCCTCGGGGCTTAGGGCTCTGTAATCCCCCCTCGCCCGCTGTTTGGCAAATCCCTCGGGTCCTTCGACCTTTACCCGGGAACATGCACCGAGGAGAAGCAGGGCACACAGGGTCAGGATGATCGACATTCTCATGGCACATACCCCCCTTCCACAAACCCGTAAAAATCGATGCTGTTTATCCATGTAAAGGATGAGGGTATAGTTTGGGGGAGCGTCTGCTCCATGAAACTGAGATATATTTCCGCCCGTGCAAATCGTATGTCGTTTTCGAGTCTCCTGAGGCGTCCCTTGAGATCCTCGATCTCCTTCAGAAGTCTCGTGACCTCCCGCTCAATGGCCAGTGTTCCCTCCACGTCCGCATTTCTCAGATAACGGAGATTCCTCTCGAGAATCTCCTCCCTGCTCACTATCCCCGACTGAAGGGTAATGATACTCCCGCGCAGGTCCTGCGCCTCGAAGGCCACAGAAACCACCTGCTCCGCTTCCCCCTCCGTAAAAAGGCGCAGGCCCTCAAGGTTCTCCATTGATATCCTGATAGTGATCAGATCCGGCGATTTGTATATGTAGTAACCGCCCCTCCCTTCAATCCATTCCACCATCCTGTCAGCCGTCACTTCAGGATCAGCGACCATGACCTGCATCACCATGGTTCTTGACATATAGTTCTCGGCATGAAGCATATGGGGACCTGTCAGCAGGACGAGCAGTGTCAGGAACAGGAGCACCTGAGGAATGAATAGACAGACTCGCCACCTGTGGCCTGCTGGGATATGCCCAAAACGTGAAAACACGGTTCTACTCATCATCGCACCCTCATTTCAGCCAGAGCCTCCATGATAATGTCCCGCTTCGCCTGAAGTGCACTCTTGCCCGGAAAAAACACCTCGACCACATGTATCTTTCTACCGTCCACGTAGACACCCACGAGATAGTAGAAGGGCTCCCTGTCCTTTGAGGTGAGGAGCACCGCCCTGATTCTTCCCACCTCAACCGTTACATGCTCTCCGTAGTACCGATCGAGATGGTATGCCAGGGCTGTCTGCCAGAACTCACCGTCACCCTTCGGGTCATTGGGAGCAGTACCAACCCGAACCCTGACACCGTCAGCACTCTCGGAACGAAAGGCTCTCTCCTTTTCAAACTGTGCAAACTGATCGCCAAGGTCGAGATCGATTCTCCCCCTTAAAACAGGCAGGCTCACGTAGAGCGGATCCAGCGCCGCGATCCAGCCGAAGGGTATACGCTCTCGTGCTTCCTCTTCAAAGGACAGACGCGGAACGAGTTCGACCGTGATTCGCGAGAATGCGATCAGCTCCTTGAGCAGCCTGAGATTCCCCTCTATGGTTTCAATCTCCTCGGTGAGACGGCGTATCTCCCGCAGTATCTTCAGCCGCTCCTCAACGTCAGTGGTCTTTTGAAGGAGGGCATAGAGGCGCTCACGTGTTGCCTCTGCTATACCGAGCCGGGTCTCCAGGTCGGTATAGTACTCGGTGACATCGTATGTCTCCTCCCTCTTGTCGAGCGTCTCGCCGAGAGCGAGAATCTGCTTGAAAACTGCGCTGAACTTTTCAGCAGGTACACGGATAATGACCGTATGCTCATACACCGATTCAACGTACCCGCCATGGACTGTGGCAAGTGAGAGTATCTCCTCAATTTTTCGCTCCACGCTGTCAACAAGGACCTTCGCGTATCCCGAGTAGACCCGCCTGCGGTCCGCCTTTACAGGGAAGGGTTCCCCCGCGTCAGAAGAGGGCTCCCCCTCCGCAAGGGGTACACCTGTCTCTCCCCGATCACTTTCCGCCGGAGCCGCGCGCTTCGCCGCTTCCGGAACCGTCGCCTCGTCAAGCAGCTCCTCCGCCGCATAGTCCTCCTCGTACAGATAGGCGCTCTCTTTTGCCTTTCCAAGGCTGGGCATTCGTTCGCAGGAGGAAAATAACAGCACGCAGGCAAGTATCAGAAAGGGTACACTCTGTATGACTCTTCCACGCACTCCGGCCCCCATTATACCTGCTATGACTCTACCGGGGCGCCTGTACAATGTCAAGAAAAAGCGTGTACAATGCATTGAAAGGTACACACATAGGTACCAAAGGGCGCGATTTCACGATAGATGGGCACAGTACCTTTTTCCTGTTGATTTCCAGCTCAAATATATGAATAATGTATTTGGAGTGTGGAGGCAGGCTGTACGCTTGGGCGGGTGGTGAAGACCAGATGAGCGGGGAGGTAATTGGCGCATGGCAAAGTCGGCAACAAGGACATTCGGTATACTGACAAGCGGCGGTGACTGCCCGGGCCTCAACGCCGCCATACGGGGCGTGGCAAAGGCAGCGTATGGCATGTATGACATGAACATAATCGGTATATCGGACGGCTTCCGGGGTCTTATCACGGGGGAGGCGCATATCATGAAGCCCACAGACTTCTCGGGCATTCTCACCCTCGGCGGGACCATACTGGGCACCTCACGGGAGAAACCCTTCAAGAACATCGGTCAGATGGCCGATTCCAAGGAGGGAAGGACTAAGCCTGAAGCAATCGAGGAAAACTATCGAAAACTGGGTCTGGACTGCCTTGTTGTGCTCGGCGGTAACGGTACCCACAAGACCGCCAATCTCCTGAGACAGGAGGGTCTGAACGTCATTGGCCTGCCAAAGACCATTGACAATGACATCTACGGTACGGACATGTCCTTCGGCTTTCACAGCGCCATGCAGATAGCAGCCGAGGCAATAGACCGGCTCCATTCCACCGCCGACTCCCACAACCGCCTCATGATCATTGAGGTCATGGGCCACCGTGCAGGATGGCTCGCCCTGTATGCCGGCATTGCCGGCGGCGGGGACATCATACTCATTCCCGAGATCCCTTACAGTATCGACAGTATCGTACGCCATCTCATGAAACGGGAACGGGGGGGGAAACAGTTCTCCATTGTGGTGGTGGCCGAAGGCGCACTCTCAACCGGGGAGGCCAAACTCATCAGGGAGGAGCGGAAGAAGCGCCAGAAGAAAAACAGGTCCCCTTCAAAGGGCTATGAGCTCCAGGAGGAGATCGAGGGCGCCTACGGCATGGAAACACGCGTCACGGTACTCGGCCATCAGCAGCGGGGCGGTGCTCCGTCCCCCTACGATCGAGTTCTCGCCACCAGGTTCGGTACAGCCGCAGCCGATCTTCTCTTCTGCGGTGATTACGGCAAGATGGTTGCGCTGGAGGGCAATGACATCACTGCGAAACCCCTCGAGGATATCGCCGGAAAACTCAAGCTCGTTCCTCCCAACCACTATCTGATACAGACTGCCCGCTCAGTAGGAACCTGCTTCGGGGACGAATGAGCAGTGCGTGGTCCAACAAACCTATTGCTCGACTCTGCCGACAAATAACTTTCCGTTCCGCTCTGTTACTCGGTAGGGCATGACGGCATTTTCACGGTCCAGAACCATCACCCGGCCTGACTTCAGGTTTGCGACCACGAAGCCTATCGCAGGATTCAGGCCATTCTGCTCGCCATCCACCTGAATGATCAGCATCCCGTCACCCTCCCGATACACCCTGAAATTCGTCTTGTCCCTGTCCTGCCAGAAACGTCCATAGGTCCGTACGTCACCCATCCAGCCGTCCATCGCCCTGACACCTTCCATCAGCCTCTCCTGTGCATCGAGTTTGTGGGTCTCGGTACGCGTGTCTGAAGGGTGGACGAGCAAAACCGTGATGGCCTCATTGTCACGGTGGGCCTCGGCGACTTCGAGCCATGACTGTGCGACCCTGGCAGTAGTATCTGGCGTGAGATATCCCAGAGAATCATCGAGGGTTACCGGCAATTCGACGACCTTCG